>DAIRSJ010000036.1:0-6985 GCA_036804445.1 Candidatus Egerieousia sp. | reverse complement strand
CCAAACATCATGGCTTTGGCCTTTTCCGTCTGCTCTATTTTGCAGCAATCATAGGTAACGCCGTTTATTGTAATCTTTTCAACGGCAATTATTTTCCTGTTTGTTGCCAGTGCCGTTATTTTTAGAAACTTTATTTTTACAGAGAAACTGTAATCGGGCAAAGTTTGGCCGGCTTTTGGGTTAAGCGGAAAATATTGAGGATCACCTGTTCCCACAAATGAGGTATCAACGTCTTTGGTTTTTCCCGTCTTTTTGTCTTTAAAAGTTGCGTGTACTGCAACCTTTGGTGCAGATAAGCGAAGGTCTCCGTTCTTTATAGTTGCAGTGCATGTCATGTCTCCCATATCCTGAAGCTTTTTATTCTCATCCAGCATCTCTATTCTCATTGTAAGTGTTCCGTTGTTTGGGTCTGTCATGCTGGAGTTTAAAATTGTTGTTCTGGTGTAACCGTTAATTTTGCCGCTTGCATTTTTTTCCGCTGTAATCACAATAGTTCCTGCTTTTGTTGCAACGAACGGTTCTTGTGCCTGCGCTTTTTGTAATGTGACAATCGTTGATAATGAGAGTATTGCCAATACGATTCCAAATAGTATTTTTTTCATAGATTTTGCGTTACTTTGTTCTGCTTCGTCATCCCCTGCGTTGTGTTATAAGTACCATGTAAAGTAAAGGTATAAAAAATACGTATGCAGCAGAGCAGATTGCTTGTGGAAAATTTATGAATTGTAAATACATATTATTATGAAAAAGAAAATTGTGATTATGGGCGCTACTTCAGGTGTTGGAAAGATGCTGGCTGTTAGATTTTTACAAGATGGTTATATTGTCGGTGCTGCAGGCAGACGGGCGGAGCTGCTGGAGGAATTAAAGAATCAGGCCGGTATAATTGCATGTACAAATACAACTGAAAGTGCTGAATGTTGCATGAGCAGATGCTTTACAAAAGTTATTGATATAAATAAAGATACGGCTGTCGGGGACTTAAAAGATTTAATAAGTGAGATGGGCGGGATGGACATTTACTGCCACGTTTCCGGTATCGGATTTTATAATCCGGAGTTGGAAGAGGGGCGCGAGCTTTCCACTGTTCAGACTAATTGTCTGGGATTCAGTAAAATGATAGGGGAAGCATTTAGATATTTTGCATTAAGGAGAAATGCGGCAGGAAGCGATGCTGTTGTGAGGGATGCTGATAATAAGGATATTAGCCCGGAATATTTCCAGATTGCTGCCGTGAGCTCAATTGCAGGGACTAAAGGCATTGGTGCGGCGGCGGCGTATTCCTCTTCTAAGCGCTTTCAGTCCAATTACTTGCAGAGTCTGTCCCAGTTATCCAGGATGCGCGGACTTGGGATTCATATTACGGATATACGTCCAGGTTTTATGAAGACTGCATTGTTAAAGCATAAATATCCAATGACCATGAAGCCGGAATATGCTGTTCCATTGATTTATAGGACAATACGCAGCCATAGGCGCGCGCGCGTGATTGATTGGCGATACGCCGTGCTTGTATTCTTATGGAGGATTATGCCGCGCTGTTTGTGGGAGCGGTTGAGAGTAAAAAATTAAAAAATTATACGGTGCTTTTTGAGAGATTTTATTTTTACTTATTCAAGTATGAGAGGGTCTTACTCCTGTAAATATTATACAATTTTTTTTGTAAATTTGAGCGTCTAAAAACAATGATGCTATGAAAAAGTACAAATGTGATGTATGCGGATGGGAGTATGATCCTGCTAAAGGTGATTTTGAATTAGGTATTGCTCCCGGAACTCCCTTTGAGAGTCTTCCCGAGGATTTTAAGTGTCCGGCTTGCGGCGCAGAAAAATACAATTTTTCTCCAATAGATAATTAAACTGTCCCGGTGCGTTATTCCGGATCTTTAAGTTACTATATTTCACAAGTAGAGAAACTTCTGACTCGAATGTAAAGAGAAACTTGCTTTCTCTTTTTAAAGTTGACTGTGTCCTTTTATGAGAAAATACCATTATTTTGTAGTTGCGGCAGTGCCGTGTGTTTTGATTTGTTTACTCCTTGCAGGTTATGTGAATTTATATGCCCGGGATAACGTTAAGTTGCCGATATTAAGAGGAATTACAAGGAATAGTCTTGTGCGCATTTGCAGTGACAACCTTCCCGTTGCTAAGAAACATTTTTGTATTATTCATGATCCTGTAAATATTTATTTTGATCATGCTGCAAGATCTCTGAAGTTTTTATATGATGTTAGGGATGATAGGCAAGGTAATACAATAATTTTTTTTTACTTCTCCCTAGCGGCATTGCTTATAGTCCTTCTATTGCTGGCAATTACGTTCCATCTTTTCAAAAACAGTCAGCGGCTCTCTAGAAAATTATCTGAGGCGCTCAAGAATTTGAACGTGGAAAAAGAAAGAGAGGAAAATGCAAATAGTATGAAAACTTTATTCATTCAAAATATTAATCATGAGATCAGAACTCCTTTGAATGGAATAATCGGTTTTTCCAGATTGCTTGCGGAAGACGGTGACGTGCTGTCGGCGGCCGAGAGACAAGAATATATGGGGCTGATAGAGAAGAATACAAATACGTTGCTGGAAATGGTAAATGACGTACTTGACATCTCAGAACTGGAGTCGGGGAATATGAAGTTTGATTTAAAGTTGTGCAGTGTAAATGAAATTTGCCAGTTTGCAGCGGCAAGTGCAAGAAGTTATGCAAGCAAGGGGGTTGATATTATATATAGGCCTCATAAAGAGGACTATATGATTATGACTGATGGAAGAAGGACAGTACAAGTTCTTGTAAATTACCTAACTAACGCTTGCAAGTTTACAGTTAAGGGCAGCATCACGATAGACTACAAAATTGAACCTGATAAGTTTGTAAGAGATTACTCCTCTATTGAAGATAAAAATGATAACAAAGCGGAAGGGACACAGGAAAAATCCGGTGTGATTATTTTCTCCGTAACCGATACCGGAAGAGATCTTCCGCCCGAGAAAGCGCAAATGATTTTCCGCCGGTTTGCGGGGTTGGATAAATTTGCATTAGGCAACGGACTTGGATTGCACATTTGTGCATTGATAGCCGATGGCTTACATGCAAAGGTTAAACTTGATACTTCATATACGGGAGGTTCAAGATTCCTATTTATCCATCCTATCAGGTAGATGCCTTTGCTATAAGTTCCATTGAAATCCCGCCATAATGTTACGTGGACGTATTTTATATGAGCTGCTTACAGATGACGAACCGCTAAATACGGTATATGCATACTCCTTCTTGTTAAACACATTATATGTAAACAAATTGATGTGCAGAGATTTGTTGATTTTCCATTGAAGCAGAATGTCTTGCATGAGCACGTCTTTTTTTCTCTTTTTATCTGAGGATGCTGTCTCAAATTCTGTGTGGTAATGTTCAGTTACTATTTGAAACGTCAATTTTTTGCCTGCAACAAAATTTAAATCCAGCCGCTGGTTACAGCTGTTATAAGATGTCGCTTTTTTGTCTGCAAATTTTAATGTAGAGTGCTGATAATTAAGAGAATATTCTGTGTTAAGCCAGTTGGAAAAATGGAAAGTGAAATGCGGATTTACAGATAAGGTGCTGCTGACGTATTTGATTTTTTCCTCTGATCCCGCTTTTGCCGCGGATGAGGAAATGCCCTGGATTAAATCATAATTAAAGCGGGAATAACTCATATCCAGTTTCACGGGGCCTCCCAACACATCAATATTTTTTGTAATACTGCCAAACAGATAATTTCCCGTTGTAGAGTGAGAGCTCTTTTGATAGGAATTTATAATATATTCTCCTTCAAAGTATTGTGAAGAGATGTATGGATTTGTATTCCATGACTTAGAGGCACTGAAATCAAAAAACAATCCGTCCAAAGGGTTTTTATAATTTATATGTGCGGAGATTTGCTTTGCCTTTGACTGAGCAAAATCATCCGTTCCGCAGGATATATATCTGTAACTTGACAGTATGCCTCCGGTATATATATTATCCATGTTTACAGCATCTTGTCCTATTGACCCGGATGCGGTAAATGTTAATTTGCCGGTTATATACCACTTAAAATTGATATCAGGCTTATAGGTAAGCATATTGGTATTTTTATTGCCTAAGCTCCTACCTGACTGATTAATAAATGTGTAATAGATGCCGGCGGGAATGCCAAGTTCAAATTTGATTGATGAATTTTTATATATGAACGTTGGTCTGACATATCCTCCTATATACCCGGTTGTCAGGTTGTTAAATGTCTGCAGAATTGTGTCTTTAGTTCCCGACAGATCTGTTTTTAACGATTTCCACAGGGCCTCCGCTCCGCATGATAAGTTATAATCTGTCTCACCGATCTTTCCCCCAAATCCAACGGTATTATTTGTGTACAAGGCCTTTGCATTTACTGTCTGATATTGCATAAGGGTGTCGGTTGCTGCTGCCGATGATGATGTTGTTGTTGTTGTTGTTGTTGATGATGATGATGATGATGATGTTGTTGTGTCTCTATCAACTTTAAGATTATTATTTTGAGCTGTATATTTAACTATAGAGGCTACGGTGACTGTTTTGCTGCCACCTGCGTTTCTAATGTATTTTAAATTGTTTTGAAAGTTGTCCAGCGGTGTACACGTTTTTTGCCTGTTAGGGTAAGTGCCTGTCATATAGTTTTTTGCTTCTTGCCAAACCAGTTCTGCCTTTATCCCTTCGTACATATAAAACCTTGACGTATTTGCTTTCAAATTAAGTTTTACATCTGCTTTGTGCAAAGATCCTTTTGCCGCTTCAAAGTTATTGTCTGTAATAGAACCGTCTTTTAAAAAATATTTTGTACTGCCTGTATATAAAGAGGTTAGACGATCATAGTAATAATCTATATGAGTGTTGAATATATAGTCTTCGTTTATTTTTTTTGAGTTGTCAATTGACGCAATTGCCGAATGATTGAATCTTGTACGTCTGCTGTCAAGCGGCGCCGCCGTAGTTCCGACAGAAAAGTAGGCCGGTGCGTTGTAATCCTTTGAGTCCGTGACCTCATAATCTTCTATAGTAAAGGTCTTTAAATCAGAGGAAAAATCTCTGCCGGTGTTATCTGTTCTTGCAGAAAACATCGTCTGGTTTTTACCGCCAATCCTCATGAGGAAAATGTTTCCGTTCCACAGTTTATCTCCGCCTGCCCCGGACATGTTGCCGGTCCATCTGGCTTTTGCAGACTCTTTTAATTTTAAATTTATTGCCGCTCTATCGCTGAATACCTTGTTTTGCAGAGACTTGATTGGTTGATGATGTTCAAGAACTTCCACTTTCTGTACGTCCTCCGGCTTTATATTGTTGGTTGCCAATCCATAACGGTCGCTTACCATATCGTTGCCGTCGATGTAAAACTTATTTATCGGTTCACCGTTATAATATATCTCTCCGTTTTTTTTAATATCAATCCCGGGCATTTTTTTTAAGACATCTCCTATGTTTTTATCCTGCGCCTCCGCATAACTTGCAGTATTATAGATTAATGTATCTCCTCTTAGTGTCAGCTTCGGTGCCTTTACATAAACCTCCTTTAAGTTTGTAGATTCCATGTTCATAAGAATTATGAGCTTGCCTGTTGTCGCCTTTACAGAGACTTTTTTGTAACCCATCATTGAGAATTCCAGTTTTTCGGCTTTTGAAATTGTTAAGTTGAAATCTCCGCTTATACCTGTCGCGGTGTATTTAATGATTTTGCCGTTACCATCAAGAGCCGTGACAATAACTCCGGAAAGCGGCTGTCCGTCAGCCTTATCCGCAACATGTCCGCTATATGTTTGCGCAACAGCTTTTCCGGATGTTACCAAAATAAACAACAATACTATACAGTAAATTAGTTTATGCATCTGATTTTATTTCAGCTCCAACTGATTGAATTTCAAATTCCTGAATTGGTTCATATCAGAAGGGGAGCCGTCGGGATTATTGATGGTTATTTTAACATTGGAATTTGCGCTCATATAATCTATCGGCGCTTTTTCAAATTTCATTTCCTGTTTGTTGAACTTTTCCCTATTGGTGTTGATATATTTTATGTCTTTATAAGTTATTATGTGAGAGCATTTTCTGAGCCCGGTGGCCTCAAAGCTGATAATTCCGGAGTCGTCCTTTATAGAAAGAATAAGGCCCGGAAGACCGCGGAATTTCCACGGACCGAGCGATGTCGGAATTTCATTTGTATACCAAGCTTCATAGTTTCTTCCTCTAAAGATGCATGTTGCACGATTGCAGTTATAGCCGATAACATCCTTTGTCTCCGGCCGGAGGATCCATTCTATTTCGGGCTCGGGTTCTGTATATAGAAAAGAGTCCGTCATTATGTTACTTGTGTAAGTGAGCTTGCCGGCGGGATAATTTTGATATATATTAAAAGTGGCGCCGCCTGTAAACTTATCCATATTTGCCATTACCTGATCTACAGGGGTTACATCTATAAGTGAATCTTTTTGGAATGTTTTGTATGAGAAGCATTTGGAAATGTTTTTCCCAACCTGAAGAAGCAGCAAATCTTCAAAGTCCGCTTTACTATGGTACGCTATTGTCTCTCTTGCTGCGGTATTCTTTTTTTTACCGGAAGCGGTATCATTGGTTTGGTTCAATGGATCATCAGGATTTCTAAGCCAATACATTTTGTATGTAACCTCAAATGCGGTGGTGTCTATTTTTTTGAGGTTTTTCTTTGATGCTCCCATTGTTGAGGCAGAGACCCCGCTCTTGTTAATAGAAAATACGGTTTGGGCGTTGACGGTGCTGCACTCTAACGTTGTTGCAGCAATCATGGCAATTGAAAATGCCGTAAAAATTTTTCTCATCTTATCCATATTTAAACGTTTATAATCGATTATTTTTATTATCGCTACTTTATCCATTTCTGAACGCTCTTGTTTATTGAGCCGGAATAAATTTGTTTTTTTTGTGTCTGATTTTTTGACATTGCAAATGTTGAATATTATTAATTACA
>DAIRSJ010000035.1:0-16465 GCA_036804445.1 Candidatus Egerieousia sp. | reverse complement strand
AACTTTGCGATTTTATGAAAGAATTGGCCTGCTCTCTCCGCATCAAGTAGATGAGTGGACCGGTTACAGATATTATGATGTCTGCCAGTTGGCCGCCATGAGTGATATTCTTCACCTTAAATCACTGGGTTTCAGTTTAGAAGAAATTAAGCAAATGCTGGAAGACGGAATAACAACACCGCCCGTGAGCATGATAGAAGAAAAACTGAAGGCTTGTAAAGATGAAATAAAACTGCTGCAAAACCGTCGTACTGAGCTCATTGCCCTGAAAAATAAACCAAAAGAAGAAAACAAAATGGAAAATATTGCCATCAAATCATTACCAAGAATAATTGTTGCAAGTTATCGCTGCGTTATTAAAAACTATTCTGATTTATTCAATTTGTGCCCAAATATAATTGGACCAGAGATGCAGCGGCTCGGATGTGAATGCACGGAGCCCGGGTATTGTTATACTATTAATCACGACAGAGATTACAAAGAGACCGATATTGATATTGAATATTGCGAGCAGGTGACAGAGCTTAAGCAAGATTCAGATAAAATAAAATTCAAAGTTGTGCCCGAGGTATATAAAGCACTGTGCTATAAGCACTACGGCGGCTATGATACTTTCAGACAGTCTTGGGCCAAGGCTATGACTTTTATGGAAGAAAATGGTTATAAGATCTCTGATAACCCAAGGTTTAACTACATTGACGGCATCTGGAACAAATCCTCTGTCAGTGACTGGCTGACAGAGATACAGATTCCTATAACCTCTGCTCATAAAAAATAGCCTCTGCCTTTAACAAGTTGCAGCGACTTGTGTTGCTCTCGTTTCAGAACACCGCCTGTATACAAATCACCAAAACACATATACAATCGGCGGGTTACGCTGAAGTCGTCTATAGAATATACTCGTCTACTACGTAAACCCGCCGCCATGCAGGTGTGCATCTTATTTCCACAAAGAAACCGCTTTGCTCAATTGTTTGTCATTGCGGATGATAGAGCGGACACGACCGGGGATATAGTAGTATTTCTGAACTATTTCCTCTTCCAGCAACGGTTTGATTTCCGCTTTTTTCACGTTGAGCATTTGCTCTTTTGTAAGCTTCAGCTTTTTGGAAAGTGAGTCGTATTCAGCTTTGTCTGCATCATACATGCCGTCTTTCTTTGCCTCTTCTATCATTTGCTCAACCAGGACTTCTGCTCCGGAGCGTTCGTCAAATTTTTTCTTTGAGGCAAATTTTACAAAATCCGCATACTCGGCAGCGGTTAAGGAGAATTTATCAGGAGCTGCAATAGAGTTGTGCTTTTTATAATAATCGACAGCATATTCTTCCATTATTCCGCTGACAACCAGCGAGTAAGCCGGACGACTATAATTTTCCCCCTTAACTTCTATGTCCGGAGTTATACCTCCGCCGTCATAAACAGTGCGCCCGTTCTTTGTTTTGAATGCTTTTTTTAAAGAGTCAGGAACAGTACCTGCGCTTCCGTCTGCATTCCTGTGGGCATAATCTAAAACCTGTATGCACCTGCCGCTTGGGGTATAGTACTTGGAAGTTGTCAGTTTTAATTTGCCGTTATAGCCAACCGGTCGGAAAGACTGAACCAGTCCTTTTCCGTAAGTCTTTGTACCCATGATAGTTCCGCGGTCCAAATCTTGTATGGCACCCGTAACAATTTCTGAAGATGATGCAGAGGCGGAGTTAACCAGCACCATAACGGGAATCTGAGTATCAACAGGCTCCTCCTTGGTGTTGATTGTAAAATTTGAGCCTTCCCCGCGCCCTTTTGCAGAGACAACTTTTGTCCCTTTTGGTAAAAATACAGAGAGAATATTCACCGCCTCATCCATAAGTCCGCCTCCGTTCCCTCTCAAATCCAGTACAATACGCTTTGCTCCCTCTGTCTTTAAATTTTGCACCGCCTTCCTGACATCAGCGCCTCCGCCAAGACTAAAACCGTCAATCTTAATATAACCGTCTTTTGTAACTCTGCCTGTAGAATCATTAAGCAGACCGCTATAAGAGACATCAGAGATATGAACTCTATCCCTTTTCACAACAAGTTCTTTTGTCTCTCCGGAACGTCCTTTCTTGACAAGAAACTTGACTTCGGTTCCCGGGGTTCCTTTCATTCTCTTGCTGCATTCATCTGAAGTCAGGGGTTTTACATCAGCCCCATCTATTTTTAAAATTAAATCTCCGGGCTCAAGATTATAAGTAACTGCAGGAGAGCCCTCGTATACCTGCTCAATCTCAACTCCTAAAGAATCTATCTTTCTGATAACCGCGCCGATTCCCCCGTATGAAGCAGTTGTTATTATATCAATCTCCTCTTGATTTTCATCCGGAATGTATTCCGTATAAGGGTCAATGGAGTTTAGCATTTCATCTATTCCTACATTAAGCAGCTTTCCAAAATTAATAGTGTCTACGTAATCAGTGGAAAGATACTTTAATATATTATATTCAACCTCAAGGCCTTGCGATAACTTAAAATTTTTACTCTGCGCGGCGGCTCCATTCCCGGCAGGAAAAACAGCAACGGGCAGAATAATAACAACTGTCGCGACAGCAATAAAAAGAATCTTTGATTTTACCGCAATGTTGAATTTTATTTTTTTCATAACATCTCCAATTTTTTCCAAATTTACTCAATTATAAACTTTTGCTAACTTTGGGTACGTAAATGTTCAAAGTAATGCAAAAAGCAATAGAAATTGTCTTTGCCACCGGCAACCCAAATAAAGTGCGCGAGGCGGCAGAAATCCTAGGCAAAGGATTTACACTAATTATGCCAAAACAGTTGGGATACGAGGGTGATATTCCGGAAACAAGCACAACAATAGAAGCCAACTCCAGAGAGAAGGCACAGATTATATGGAACAAGTTTCACAAGACTTGTTTTGCAGATGATACCGCACTGGAAGTTAAAGCGTTAGACGGCGCCCCCGGCGTGTATTCCGCCCGTTATGCGGGTGAGTCAAAAGACAACAACGCAAATATTGCAAAACTTTTGGATGAACTTAAAAAAGTTGCCGCCGGCGGACGGAACAAGAAGTGCAAGAACCGCAGCGCAAGATTTAGAACGGTTATTACGCTTATCCATCAGGGAACCGTTTACTCATTTGAGGGAATATTAAACGGTACAATTGCAGAGGCTCCAAGCGGAGAAGGCGGCTTTGGATATGACCCCGTTTTCATCCCGGAAGGATGCTCCTGCTCTCTTGCAGAAGTGACTCCGGAACACAAGAACAACATCTCCCACAGAGGAATAGCCATGCGCAAACTTGCAAATTTTGCCGCAAGTCTTTTGGGTTAAACTATCGCAATGATTATGGCAAAATGATTTCCAAGAGTCAGATTATAGTTCTCCATGCCATCAAACATTCTGATACCGGAGTGGTGGTTCAGGCCTATTCAAATTTCCTGGGACGCTGTGCTGTTTATTACCGCAGCGGAGGAAAGCAGAATAAGAACCTGTCGGAATTGCATCCGTTAAACATTTTGGATATAATCACATACAGCAATCAAGGTCCGGCAATGCCCAATATCAAGGAAATGACACCGGTGGAAAATATGCGCTCAATTGTAACGGACATTCGCAAAAATGCAATTGCAATCTTTATAAGCGAGCTGCTCACTAAGAGTATCAGGGAAATAGAGCCGAATGCAGACTTGTACACCTTTCTTTCCTCATCTATTTTAGTTCTAAACAGCCTCACAAAAGGGGTAGAAAATTTCCATCTGCATTTTCTGGTACACTATTGTAAAATTCTGGGATTCATGCCTTTAGATAACTATAATTTGGCAAATAAATATTTTAATTTTTTCAGAGCGGAATATACAAATCTATATGATAAAGGGTGCTGTTTTACAGAACGGCAATCTTTTCTGCTGCACGACATTCTTACAACACCGGTAAAACAAATTGATAACATTTCATGCAGCGGAGTAGAAAGAGCAGATTTCATAAAGAGTCTTTTAGACTATCTTTCATACCATTTGGGCGGAAATTTAGAGATAAAATCGCTCCCGGTATTACATGAAATTTTTGCTTGATGCAATCCGTTGGTTAATTTTGCAGAAGTGATGAAAGCCGGCAAAATAATAAATAAGATTTTCTTAAAGGCGGAAAAAAAACTGCTTATAGAGGTTGACCAAAGTAAAAAAGAACCTTTTGAATATCAGCATAACACCTTTAACACCCTGATTAACTGCGGTAAAGAGACGCTGTTTGGTCTCGAGCACAGATTTGGAGACATCAAATCCGTAAAAAATTATCAGCAAAACGTCCCGATTTCTGATTATAACGGTCTTGCAAATTACGTTAACCGCATCCGCAGCGGGGAGGATTATATCCTTTGGAATCAGAAAGTTAAATGGTTTGCAAAATCCAGCGGAACAAGTTCCGACAAAAGTAAATTTATCCCCGTAACGGAGGATTCCCTTAAGTATATGCACTTTAAGGGAATGACCGCTATGCTTGCCAATTATATTAATACATATCCCGACAGTTCACTGTTTACCGGAAAGGCCTTAACGCTTGGAGGGAGTGTAAAGCCGGATGAAATGGGAAACGGAAAATCCTTATACGGAGACCTTTCCGCCGTTATGCTTAAGAACACTCCGGCTATTGTAGAGTTTGCCCGCGCCCCAAAAAGAAAAACCGCCCTAATTGCAGACTTTAATGAAAAAGTAGAGAAAATCTGCAAACAATGCAGCAGGCAAAACATCACAAGTTTTTCCGGGGTTCCCAGCTGGAATCTCATACTGCTCAACAAAGTTCTGGAATACAACCATAAAGAGAATCTGCCTGAGCTGTGGCCAAATCTTGAACTGTTCATGCACGGCGGAATCGGATTTGAGCCCTATCGTGAGCTTTACAATAAAATTATTCCCAAAGAAACCATGCATTATTTGGAGAACTATAATGCATCAGAGGGTTATTTTGCATTCCAGGATGACCCTGCGGTTGACGGCATGCTGCTTACCGTAAACAATGGCGTATTTTACGAGTTTGTTCCGCTTGAATTTTTACATGAGGCTTTGCAAGGTAATAATTCTCACGTTGTTACATTGGAAGGAGTTAAAACAAACATTGACTATGCAATCATCATAACAACCAACGGAGGTCTGTGGAGATACTTGCCGGAAGATTGCGTAAAATTTATCTCTTTGTTTCCTCACAGAATAAAAATTGTCGGCCGCACAAAAATGTATATCAATGCGTTTGGAGAGGAGATGATGATAGATAACGCAGAGAAGGCGCTTGCATCTGCTTGCAGATTATGCAATTGCGCAATCCGCGCATTTACGGTTGCTCCCGTATTCATGGACCTGCACAGAAAAGGATGCCACTTATGGGCAATTGAATTTGCAAAAGCACCTGCAAGCATATCGGATTTTGAGAGAGTTTTAGACGCGGAACTTACAAAGGTGAATTCAGATTATGAAGCAAAGCGGGCCGGAGATGCGACAATGCAACGTCTTAAAATTCTGCAACTTAAGGACAACACCTTTGTTCACTGGATGGAAAGCCGCGGCAAACTTGGAGGGCAAAATAAGGTACCTGCGCTTTGGAAGGACCAGACTTTCATCAACCAGCTTATGGAGTTGCAATAACTCTCCGCAAAGGGAGATAAAAGCACATCTCAAATAGATGCAATTAAGTGCTGCAGAAAAAGACAATAGTACGTTGCAAAGAAATACCATGGACATAGCAAAATACACAACGGAGATTTTCAAAATTAAGACAGACGCAGAATTTGAACGTCTGGCTCTGCAGGCATTTGCCCATCAGAAAAAAAATTGTCCGGTATACAAAGAATACCTGCAACTGATTGGAAAAGACAACATCCGTCCCAAACATGCCACAGAAATTCCCTTCCTCCCAATCAAACTTTTTAAATCCCGACAGATAATTTGCAAAGATCCGTCATCCTCTGTCGCCGGTAAAAATCTCCGGGGCAGCTGTTTTAACAACGCGGGTAACAGTCATTCCAATAATTGTTTGCACGCCGCAGACAACACTGTGATTTTTACAAGCAGCGCTACAACAGGGATGATCCCATCAAAACATTATGTTACGGACATTAAACTTTATGAAAAAGATTTTATAAAAAGCTTTGAATGCTTTTACGGCAACATAAAGAATTACAATTTGTTGGCACTGCTACCGTCATATCTGGAACGCAAAGGGTCGTCACTTGTTTATATGGCGGACAGGATGATAAAACAAATAAAGGCGGCAGGCGGAGAGGGCGGTTTCTATCTTTACAATCATGAAAAATTGTTGAAAGATTTGACAAGATTGTGCCGCATAAAATCTGCTGATCCGGCAGGGAAACATAAACCTGAAAATCGTATAACAATTTTGCTTGGAGTTAGTTTTGCGCTGCTGGATTTTGTCAAATTTCTCAAAACAAAAAAATTAGATTCAAGTGCCGCTTTGCAAAAATCTCCAAAAGAAAACTTCTACAAACATTCTGATAAATACCTGTTTGAAAATCTCATAGTTATGGAGACCGGCGGAATGAAAGGCAGGGGCAAAGAACTGAAACGCAATGAGTTGCATGCAGCTCTTTCAAAGGGCTTTGGATTTTCCTCAAAAGATTGCGGAGAAAGTTTCATCCATTCGGAATACGGCATGGCAGAGCTTTTATCACAAGCATATTCTACCGGCAACGGGGTATTTCAGACACCCTCTTGGATGAAAATCTTTACAAGGGATTTGATGGACCCGTTCAAAATTATCGGGACAACCGGCGGCATCAACATCATAGATTTGGCAAACATAAATTCATGCTGTTTTATAGAGACTGAAGACCGCGGAACAGTGATTGCTGATAACGCACACGGCATATCGCACGGGACAAGCACCCGCGGCGCAAAGACCGGCTGTACGTTCACAATTGACGGCCGCATCAAAAATTCAGAACTCCGCGGCTGCAACATGCTAATAACCAAATAATCATATAACTGCTATATATAAGACGAGCAGTAAAACAATAAGCCCGTTACCAAAGGTAGCGGGCTTACTCGCAGCTAAGCCAAGTTAGCTATTAATTTGCCTGACGGAACATTAACCTGCAGTATCCGGAGTCACATTGGGCGCGGATTGATTCGCATTTGCGGCCGGTTGAGTTGTTGTTCCGTAACTGACCTGCTTATCCGGAGTTACAGGCTCCCCGTTGAAGAAACTGATGTACTTGTTTGCCTTGTCTGACAGAGCTTTAGCCTCAGCGGCAGCACCGCCTTGTCTGTAAGCATCCGCAATCATTAGCAAGTAATACAAGTTTCTCTTTAAATTATCTTCGGATATCAGCTTCCCGTGATAAGGCTTGGAAAACAACAGGATATGCTCCTCCGTCTCTTTTACCATCTTCTCTCCAAGTGCAATCCCTTTAGCCTTTTGTCCGCACTCCAAGTAAACAGTGATAGCGTCCATAACAGCCGCATCATTAATGGAGGATATTATGGAATTGTTTAGAGGGAAATTCTTTTCCGGCATAACTTCTTGCATTTTATCCAGCACCTTCACGGCCTTTTCTTTCTCTCCAATAGCCAAAAGAGATTTTGCCGTATTGGTCATAATCTCTCTTATGGAAATCAGAGAATTAAAAGTCAAAAGATTCTGATAATCAATATTAACCGGTGCCTTTAAAGAATTCAGCCTATAAACATTCATCGCCTTATTATAAAGGTCTTCCGCATTCACCTGATCTATGTTGCCCGCCTCGGCTCCGGTCTTGCTCTTTATAGGAACAAACTTATATGCAAAACCGTCATATTGCAGATAATCCTTCTCGCCAATGTTAACGTCTCCGCCTCTGCTCAAGAAATAAATAGGTCTGTCCCACTTATAATGAGCAAGATAATCCAGCAACATTAAATCCGTCTTTGTTATAGAAGTTGTCTTTTCCGGAATTACCAGTTCTATGGTATCCAGAATCTTGTCGTAATCTTTCTCTGCAACAATATGGTACTTCTTTACATTCTCCTTATTTACAGGAATCAGCAAATGTTTGCAAGGGATAAAATTATGATCCTTGCCGTCAGTCAGAGGAATTGTTATAGACGGATCTTCAAAAATATCCATAGCATCGGAGGCCGGAATCGGTCCCTTTATTCTATCAACAACCTGTACATAATCATTGCATCCGTAGTAATATTGCTCCTTCTTAATTGTAAACTTCATTGGTTTGGAATCATATTGTTGAAGCTGCATTTGGTCTATATACCAATCTGTTCCAAGCAATGATGTATTAACAATTCTCACATCTGTCCTAACACCTTCCACCTCTTGAATATACCACAAAGGGAAAGTATCATTATCTCCGTGGGTTACAAGAATTGCATCTTTATCGCAATTCTGCAAATAATTGTATGCAAGGTCCCGACTGGTATGTCTCCCGCTTCTGTCATGATCATTCCATGTCTGAGATACCATTTGAATCGGTACAAGAAGACATAAGACTCCCGCAACCGCGGAGGCTGCAACAGGCTTTTTTACAAGCTTTTTCATAACTTCAGCCAGCCACATTGCGGCAATGCCTATCCAAATTGCAAACGCATAGAATGAACCGGCATAAGCATAATCTCTCTCTCTCGGCTGATATGGAGGCTGGTTAAGATATAATATGATTGCAATACCTGTCATGAAGAACAAAAGAAACGTCACAAAGAAATTTCTCTTGTCTTTCTTGTACTGATACCATAATCCTATAAGTCCCAGAATAAGCGGCAAGAAATAGAAATGATTCTTTGCCCTGCTGTGAACAATGTATGCAGGTCCCTCGCTCTGATCCCCAAGTCTCGCCTTGTCCAGGAATGTAATTCCGCTCTCCCAATTTCCTTTGTAAATATCTCCTGGAATACTTGCCTGCAAATCATTCTGTCTTCCTACAAAGTTCCACAAAAAGTAACGCCAGTACATGAAGTTCATCTGATAATCAAAGAAATACTTCAGATTGGCACCCATAGTAGGTATCTTAGCGTCACTCCCTTCTACATACCGTCCGTTCCCGTTTGTGTACATGTTATAAAAATCCGCATATGAAGGATCCGCAGAACTGTACATCCTTGGGAAAAACATCTTTGTATCTGAACTGTAAACCGGCTCCGCAGGAGCATCCAGCTTCACATATTTACCGTGCATTATGTTGTAATAATGCGGAACTTTTATCTCTTTAAGTGTAGAGGCATACGTCTCTCCGTAAATAAGAGGAGTGCTACCGTATTGCTCTCTGCTCAAGTATCTTACAAGAGTAAAAGGATTATCCGGCTGATACTCGTTTGTCGGAGTATTTACACTTGATCTGATAATCACGACAGCAAAAACCGAATACCCTATCATCATTGTGCCAAGGCACAGCCATATTGTATTCCAGGCAACTTTATTTTTATTGTAAGTTCTATATACTCCCCAAAAACAAAGAGCAAGAACCAATACCATAAAAAATGCGGCGCCGCTGTTTACGGGAAGTCCAAAGCCATTGACAAACAACAAATCCGTATATGCCGCAACCTTTGGAGTATAAGGAATAATCAACCAGAGAACCGCTGCGAGTATTACAAAAGAAAGCAACAGTGCCTTGAACGCTCCCTTCTTTGTAACAGTATATTTCTTGTAGTAATAAATGAGCACAAGAGCCGGAATTGTCAGCAAATTAAGCAGTTGAACGCCGATTGACAGTCCCATCAGGACGGCAATAAGTACTATCCACCTGTTTGCATATTTCTTATCTGCCTCCTCTTCCCATTTAAGCATTGCCCAAACAACAACGGCCGTAAACAGAGAGGACATTGCATATACCTCACCTTCAACCGCGGAGAACCAGAAAGTATCCGACCAGCAATACGCCAAGGCTCCAACGGCTCCGGCTGCATACATTGCTATTGCCTCTCCAAGAGAAAACTCTCCTTCCTCCGCTCCGGCCGCATTGCTTCCGTTTGCATATACCAGTTCTCTCTTTTTTTCAGAGATTCTCCTAACAAGGTGAACAATAGTAAGATACAAGAAGAAAATAGTCAATGCGGAGCACAACGCGCTCATGGAGTTAATAAGTATTGCGGCATGCATCTTATCTCCAAAGAAAGTAAATGCACGTGCAATTACCTGGAAAACCGGGTTTCCGGGAGGGTGCCCCACCTCCAGTTTATATGAAGATGCAATAAACTCTCCGCAATCCCAAAAGCTGGCCGTGGGTTCAATTGTAGAGAGGTACGTAACAGATGCAACGGCTAAAACAACCACCGCCACAATGTTATTAATCCTGTTAAATTTTCTTATTTCCATCAGTTGAATAAAAAATGATAGTGGTTGGCAAAGATACTCTTTTACTCCTTTTAATACTACCTTTGCTCAAAATTTTAAGCACTGCAAATTATTAGCCATGACTGATAACAACTATAAAAAAAGACTCGGGGTGGTTTATTCCACAAATCCCGATTACGATTATTCTAAAAGCGGTCATGATGAAGAAACCATGGGTAATCAAACCCTTAAACCGTCGGAACAGAAGCTGATTGTTATGATTGACCGCAAAGGAAGATCTGGTAAACAGGTTACTCTTGTAAAAAATTTTATCGGAAGCGACGAGGATTTAGAGGTGCTTGCAAAAAAACTTAAAACAAAATGCGGAGTTGGCGGCACGGTTAAAGATTTGGAAATTATAATTCAGGGAGACTGTCGTGATAAAATAGTTACAATCCTCACAGCAGACGGCTACAAGGCTAAAAGGGGAAATTAACCTTACTTAGAGATTTCACCTCAGACTCCGCGGCAAACGGATTTTGACGGCAGAAAAGATTGTAAATTCAGATGTCTTACATTAATTATACATATTATTTACCTGTTGGGCAAGTAGATACGCTTACCAATTCCGCGGCTGCCGGAGTAAAGACGCAAGCCCCCGCAGATTCTGCCGCAAAAGTAAATTATCTCTACATTCCTCCGCATTTTACAATTGAACATGAGACTCAGGAACATTCGGTAATTGCAGGAAAAAATTTAGACGACCTTATCAGTGAGATTAAAAACGTAAAGCCCAATCCTAACAAAAACGTACTTGAACCGATAGTAAACGCCTGGCCGGGGAGTGTAAAAACAACTGCGTCTGTTGAGAGCTTTGAGAAGACAGCCATTCCAAAACAAATTAACACATACACAAATCTGGGATTGCTTTTGGTGCTGCTGACGTTTTTTATCATTGGCTGTGAAAGAATTGGAGAGGGTGCTTTCAGAGTGCTGACTCACTCTTTTAATCTTAAAAAAATTAAGGAAATGGAAGGGCAATCCGCATTGGAAACAAGCAGAAACATTATGGCCGTTTTTGGAGTTCTGCTTGTTGCATTTATTATTGCAAATCAAAATGTTAGCTATAATTTTATGGGAGACATTCCGGTAATTGCGGCATTTGGAATAATAGTCTTATCTATTGTAATTTATTCCCTGATTAAATCCTGGCTTCTATGGATTTTAGATTACGTAAACGGATCAAGCGCGTTCCGTCTGATTAATAAATTTTGGCGCACCTACCTGGCCCTGGGCATTTTAATGTTGCTTGCCGGAGAGATAGTTTTTACATTAATCCCAAACTTGCCGGTTAATATCATAAAAGGCTGGTTAATAATTTGCTGCGCAGTACCATCTATTTTGTATCTGAATATGGAAAGAAGGGTAATGTTTCAAAGCAGATTTTCCATTTTTACTTACATTTTGTATCTTTGCACCTTGGAGATTTTACCGATTGTTTTAATTGTTAAAACAATTTAGATTGACTATGAAGATTAACAAGATTTTAATTTCACAACCTGAACAGGCGGGCGGCAATCCGCATTACACAAATCTAGTAAACAAATATGGAGTTATCATTGATTTCAGACCGTTTTTTAGATTGGAGCCGCTGAGCCTCAGAGAATTCAGAATACAAAGAATTAACATTTCAGATTACACAGCTATTGTATTTACTGCCAAGGCGTCCATAGATGCTTTCTTTCAACTGTGTGAAGAACAGAGATATAAAGTCCCTGAGAGTTTAAAATACTTCTGCATTGGAGAGAATATTGCATACTACCTTCAAAAGCATATTGTTTACAGGAAAAGGAAAATATTCTTTGGTGACGGAACGTTTGATTCCATTGTAAAAAATGCAGTTAATGAGAAGCATAGAGATGAGAATTTCTTAATCGCGACAGCTGATCATTTAAGACCGGAATGGAGCAAAATGTTTGAGCAGGCAAAACTTAAACACAGTTCCGCTGTATTTGTAAAGGTTGTAAACAGTGATTTAAAAGCCACAGACCTTTCTAAATATCAGTTAATTGCTTTCTACAGTGCTTTGGATGTCGCCTCTCTTAAAGCAAACTATCCTGAATACAAACAGGGTGATACTATGTTTGTAACTTTTGGCAACAGCGCCCAAAAAGCAATGCAAGAGGCAAAGTTGAAGACTACGCTTGCCGGACCGGTAGCCGCCTGTCCGTCAATGGCTTCCGCTATTGAATATTGCATTAATAACGCAAATACCCTTGTCACCGCACAGGCAAAAGCCTCTGTAAAAAAAGCGGCATCGGTTAAAAAGAGTGTCCCCGCTAAAAAAACTACGATTAAGAAAGCAGCTATAAAAAAGACAGCATGCCCCAAAAAAGTTCAGAAAAAAGCACCTTTAAAAAAGAAGAGCGCCTCTGCACGTTCAAAGAGATAGAGGAACTTAAGATTAAAGGGAAGCCGTTGTTCGTTCACCCGTTTAAGACAAGTTGGATGAAAACGGGAGGAGGCATAAATAAGATTCTTATTCTTGCCCCCAAGCGCAACTTTAAAAAGGCCGTTGACCGCAACCTTTTAAGGCGTAGAATTAGAGAGGCTTACAGAAAAAACAAAGATATCATTGCCGGGGAGAGTGTTGATATTTTTATCAGTTATGTTGCAAAAGATATTTCAGATTACAATTTCATTGAAGAGAAACTCAAGGAGGTTTTAAAAAAAATTGCGGATGCAGTCTCAAGAGAAAAATAGCAAACGGCCAGATCCGGATAAACAGAAAGGCGTAAGCAAACCGTCTGCATGGAACAAATTCCTTAAGACAACAAAAATCGTCGCAAGTATTCCTTTTCTGGTTCTAATAAAATTCTATCAAATCTGTATCTCCCCTCTTAAGCCGCAGTGCTGCAGGTTTACCCCGACGTGTTCTGCCTATGCGATTGAGGCGTTGAAAAAATATGGCCCGATAAAGGGCTTGTGGTTAGCCATTTGGAGAATTCTAAGGTGTAACCCGTGGGGAGGCAGCGGTTATGATCCCGTGCCGTAACAATTTTTAAACCCGATTGCAATAAAAGTTTAATATCCGCTAATAAGTATCCCCGTAGAATCGGCGGTATATATCGTCTTTGCCGGCGTCACCAAATTCTTTTGACAATCCGTCAATGTCATCTGTCGGCATGTCATTAAGATTTAACATGATAAGACCGTCAACACAATCATTGAAATCCGGATCAACGTTAAAATTGATGATTTTTGCATTTAGCCTCAGATACTTTTTAAGCAGTGTCGGAAGGCGGTACTGCCCGTTGCTGATTTTTAAAATAAATCTGTCAAAACTCTCCAGATTATCCATCTTTTTAGCAAGCAAAGCATCAATGTCCGTTCTGCCGTAATTTGGAATAAAGGGATTCTTTGGAGTAACCATTACCGAATACTCCGGGATATACTGTTTAAGTCTTAGATAATATATCATGGCACTCCTGTAAAAAACAGGATACCAAGAACTTATACTAACCGGTCCTATTAGGTATTTTACCTCTCTGTACCTAAGCATTGCATAAAGCAATCCCTTTAACAGAAGAAGGAGCGCCAATGTATCTTTCTGATACCCTTTTGCAACAAATGAACGCCCAAGTTCAACCGATTGCTCTAACAATGCTGAGAACTCCGGCTTATAGCAAAATAAAGAATCCGTATATAGACCGCGAATCCCGTACTCGGCGATTATCTCTTTGCCCAGCCCAAGCCTATAGGCACCGGCAAGCGCATTCTTGGAATCATCCCACAACACAAGATGTTTGTAGTATTTATCATACTCATCCGTATCACTCTCCTTGTTTGTTCCTTCCCCCACAAAACGGAAAGCTTCTTCTCTTCTAAGCCCGATCTCCTGCATTATTGCAGGAATATTTTTGTATTCAAAAAGATAGCAAGAGAACTGCCCAACCTGGAAAAGCTTGCTGTCGGGAGTTGCATTAAAGTCAGATTTAATATTATCAATACTTGCAGGGGCTATGAGCGGCACTTCATATTCCCTGCTAACTTCTTCATTTAGATTTGCTTCAAGCGCATATGTTCTGCTCCTCAAATATGCACCTAGTATTTTATTATCCTTATAGTCGGCAATTTCATCTACGGGAACAACACTTCCTACCCTAAAATGTATTGTCTTTCCTTTCTTGTTATTTAGTTCTCCCGGAAGTCTAAGCGTTCTAAGTTTTGGACTAATTTTACCCAAAAAATGGAAATACGCAGAATTGGTACCGTGGAAATAAACCGGGAGCACAGGGACATTAGCTCGCTTAATCATCTTAATAATAGACGGTTGCCACTCTATGTCTTTTATCACTCCCTCTTCATTGTCATTTGATGATACTTCTCCTGCAGGAAATAAAACCAGCACGCCGCCGCCGGCAAGATGCTGCTCGGCTCCCTTAATTCCTTTGAAGCTGCTCCTCATATTGGCCTTATCCGTAAAAGGATTAACCGGCAAAAACTGTTCCTTCATGTTTGGAATCTGAGAAAGGATGAAGTTTGTAAGCACTTTTATATCAGGCCTTACCTTATTTAGAACACTAATGGCTATTACCCCGTCAATTCCACCGAACGGGTGATTGGAAACTACAATGAGGGGACCGGTTTTTGGAATAACTTCCAGCGCTTTTAAATTAACATCAACATTAACGCCCAGATATTCTATCAAATGATCTGCAAAAGACGCTCCCTTATAATCGGCTATGTGGGAGTAGATTGCATTCATTTTATCAAAGCCTGCAATTTTCATTGCAGCCGCTGCAACCAAAGTACCCGCCACTCCGTGAATTTTAAGTGCGCTCTTGACCTCAGAATTATTAATTACTTTTGTACCCATCAGCTAGTTGAACCATGCCAGTGAGCCACAAAGATACAATAAATTTAAGAGAGAAAATATCTCTTTTGCCTAATGAGCCTGGGGTATACAGATTCCTTAATTCAGACGGCAAAATAATTTACGTTGGAAAAGCTAAAAATCTAAAGAAAAGAGTCAGACAATATTTTGTAGATCCGGACAGATTAAATGCAAAGACACAAGTTCTTGTGAGCAAAATTGCAGATTTACAGCATACCGTTGTAAGCAGCGAGCAAGATGCGCTTCTACTGGAAAATAATCTTATAAAGCAGTATCAGCCAAGGTATAATATTCTGCTAAAAGACAGCAAGAGCTACCCGTGGATATGCATTAAGAATGAATCTTTCCCAAGGATGTTCATTACCCGCAGGTTGGTTAAGGACGGCTCCCTATATTTTGGCCCCTATGGTTCCGCACTGTATGCACATCATTTGCTGGATTTATTCCATTCTCTGTTTAAGTTAAGGAGTTGTTCACTTAAACTTAATACAGAGGACATTAACAACGGAAAATTTAAAGAGTGTCTTAACTGGCATATAAAAAAATGCGCAGCACCCTGCATAGGCAAAATATCAGAAAAAGAGTACAATACTCAGATTGAATACATTAAGAGTATTCTAAAAGGCAATACCACCCCGTTGGTGAGAGAGTTTAAGGAGAAGATGAATAATGCGTCTGCGGCAATGAGATTTGAAGAGGCGGAGATTTACAAGGAGAGAATGCAAACTTTAAACGCCCACTATAACAAATCTCTGATTGTGCAGCCAACCCTCTCAAATATTGATGTCTTTTCTATTGTATTTTCTGATTCCGGCGCTTATGGAAACTATATGAGAGTCAGCAGCGGGTGTATTATTCAAACCATGAATCTGGAGTTAAAATCAAATATTGAGGAGAGCAAGGAGGATGTGTTAACGCATTTTATATTAGACGTTTATGATATTCTTGAAAATGTGGGCACAACTCCCAATCCGGAAATTCTTGTACCTTTTGAACCTTCCGGAAAAATCTTTGGGGAGGACAAATATGTACACGTTCCGCTGCGCGGAGATAAATTGAGCCTGCTGGAATTGAGCAGGAAAAACGCCACTGAATTTAAGTTCCAGAATTTAAAACAGGACGCCCTAAAAAATCCGGAACACAGAAGCGTGTCTGTGGAGATGCTTAAAAAAGATTTGCATCTTAAAAACTCCCCAGTGCACATCGAATGTTTTGATAACTCTAATATTCAGGGAACAAACCCGGTGGCCTCTTGCGTTGTTTTTAAAAACGGCAGACCAAGTAAAAAAGATTACAGAAAGTTTAATATAAAGAGCG
>DAIRSJ010000034.1:0-16764 GCA_036804445.1 Candidatus Egerieousia sp. | reverse complement strand
GTTGCTTTAGGAATTGAGAAGCTGAAAGTTGAGCCTTTGCCCTCTTCAGATTCAAACCAAATCTTACCGCCGATTTTATCTACAAAATCCTTAACCAAAATTAACCCAAGCCCGGAACCTTCCTCATTTGCAGTTCCAAATGTTGTAAAATGCACATCCTGCTTGAACAGTTTCTCCTGCCCATCTTTACTTATACCAAGTCCGTGGTCCGCAACATGAACTATTGCAAAACCGTCGCTGTCTTCTGTTGTAACATTTATGCTGCCACCGTTATTGCTATACTTTATAGCGTTGCTAAGCAAATTTCTCATTATGGTCTTCACAATATCGACATCTGTTCTAACCATAACATGAACATCATTCTTATATGTAATTTGAATATCTTTTAACTGGGCATTCAACTTAAAGATCTCCACAATGTCATCCATAATATCAACGATGTCAATATCCTGATAAACAATGTTCAATTTGCCTGTTTGACTCTTTGTCCACTTTAACAAATTGTCCAAAAGGCTAAACGTATCCTCCGCAATATGGTTTGCCTCTTTCATCAGCTGAAACATCTCCTCACCCACGCTCTCAGGTAACAGCGTTGTAACCAGCATGTTAAGCACCATCTTTATTGAGCCGAGAGGAGACCTCAAATCATGGGCAATTACTGAATACAATTTATCCCTGCCACTGATTGTGCTCTTTAACTCATTGGTTTGCTGTTCAATAATTCTCTTTGCAGCAACCAAAGAAATTTGATGAGTCAATCTTATGATAAGTTCCTCCCTGTTAAAAGGTTTTGTCACAAAATCACTCGCACCAAGCTTAAACCCCTTAACAATATCTGCAGGTGAATTCAGGGCTGTCAGAAAAATTATCTGAACATCCTCAAAATCAGACATTTTTGCAATCTTCTCCGCAACCTCAAAACCGCTCATGCCCGGCATCATGACATCCAGCAAAATAACATCCGGCTTTTCAACGGGAAGTTTATTAAGGGCGCCCTCACCGCTTGTAGCAGTTGCTATCTTATAACCCTCCCTGGAAAGGAGAGCCTTAAGAAGGATGACGTTTGCAACAACATCATCCACAACCAAGATTTTAAATTCTGCCGGATTTATATTCATAACGCAACATTTTATCGTAAACCTTTAACAAGCCAATTTTGGCAAATTTAACCTATATCCTCTTAATTATCGCTTTTTTTGACAACAGCATCTCAAAATATGCAATTGTTTTTTTTAGTCCCTCCTCTAAAAGTATATTCGGATTATAGTTTATTGTATTCTGAGCCAATGTAATATCAGGTTTTCTCTGCTTGGGATCATCCTGCGGAAGCGGCTTCATTACAATCTTGGCCTTTGAATTTGTCATCTCTATCACCTTCTGCGCCAACTGCAAAATGGTGAATTCATTAGGATTGCCAAGATTGATAGGACCGATAAAACTGTCGGGAGTCGCCATAACGCTTATCATCCCTTCTATCAGATTATCAACATATTGGAAACTCCTTGTCTGAGAACCGTCACCATAAATTGTAATATCTTCATTCTTCAAGGCCTGCACTATGAAATTGGAGATAACTCTTCCGTCATTCATATCCATATTAGGCCCATAAGTATTGAAGATTCTTATAATCTTTACCCTTATTTTGTACTGCATAAAATAATCCATACAAAAGGTCTCCGCAACTCTTTTCCCCTCATCATAGCAACTGCGGGTTCCTATTGGATTTACATTTCCCCAATACGTCTCTTTTTGAGGATTTTGCGCAGGATCTCCATAGACCTCGCTTGTAGACGCCTGCATAATCTTGGCATGGTTGTCTTGCGCAAGTTGAAGCATATTCAAAATGCCAAGAACAGAAGTCTTAGTTGTTTTTATGGGATCATACTGGTAATGAATAGGAGACGCCGGACACGCAAGGTTATAAATCTCATCAACATCCGTGTGAAAAGGATTTACAACATCATGCGTAACAATCTTAAACTTTGGATTATCCAAAAGTTCCGCTACATTATCTCTTGAACCCGTAAAGAAATTATCCAGACACAAAACATAATTTTCCTCTTCCACAAGCCTCTTGCAAAGATGTGAACCGACAAAACCGGCTCCTCCGGTAACTAAAACTTTTTTTAACATTTTAGTAAAGAATAAGTTTAAGCATTAATTAAGCGCACTACACTCGCAGAAACATTTAATGCCGTAAAGTTACAAAAAATATTATCTCATCCCTCTCTAATACGCTGAAAAGCACGCACGTATTTGGTATTACAGTCATTATGCCCTCTTGGCTTTTTCCCACGTACCTTCTCCGCTCTTCCTTCTCAAATATGCTATTCCCCTGAACACGCAGATATTCATAAACATAAAGTAATAGCACACGTACGGTATTTTGCTTTTCTTCCCCTGCCTGGAAAGAATAGCTCCGTATAACGCCAAATCATAAAACAATAATTGCAAAACAAAAACGATAGGATAAATTAAAGGATTCCAGCCATTTACAGCAATAATAATTATATTCAGCGGCAATAGCAACAGTAGTGCAAAAGGGGTAATCGTCCATCTAAGCACCCTGTGAGAAATATATTCAAAACTCAATATTCCGTATTTAAAAATATTTAGAAGAGGTTTCAGCATCCCGACAGACTGTATTCCTCCTGCAGCAATTCTTACTTTTCTCTTGGACTCTTCAGCAATGCTTGCAGAGGTTCCCTCATGAACGTAAGCCTCCGGGCAATAAGCTATCACATAGCCCTGTAACAATACCCGCATGGATATGATAAAGTCATCCAAAAGCACTCCTTCCGGCAGTGTCTCAAACAATTCTCTTCTTAATCCAAACAATCCTCCGTCTGCTCCCATGGCAGAGCACAAACGGCTGTCAAGATCTTTTAAAAATGACTCATACTTCCAGTAAATACCCTCTGTTTCAACGGCATCCTTAACCCGATTATATTCAATGCTATTTTCTTTTTCTGCATTGCCTACTCTCTTTTCTCCCGACACACAACCAACCTTTGGATTATCAAACTTCTTAACTATCTCCCTGATAGCATTTTTGTTAATCATAGTATTTGCATCGGTAAATACGACAATAGGAGTTTTAACATGTTCAATGCCTCTGCGCAAAGTGGCGCCCTTCCCTTTTCTCTCATCAAATGCCTGAATTTTAACATTCTGCAACTTGCGGTCATTTATATATTTTGTTAAAATAGGAACCGTATTATCCGTACAGCCGTCAGTTGCCCACAGCACATTCAGCTTATCGGCGGGATAATCCAAAGCCATGCAGTTATCCATTTTATCCGCCGCTACTGCCTCCTCATTATACGCTGCAATTAGAATCGTTACCTCCGGAATATCCATGCTATGAGAAGATAAACTATCATGAGGCTTACCGTGCTCCTTGATTTTGACAAGCAGCCACACCAAAATGCCGTAGCCTATATAAGTGTAAAAAACTATAAATACCAGTATCCAAAAAATTATTCTCATAGCTGCGTATACTTATGTTAATCCTTTACGCCAAGCATCTGCTTAACAAAGGTTTTAATATTATATGCACAATAAAAAAACGGATGCAGAATATGTGAGAAATGACTTAAAAAATAATATACCCTGTCACTTGTATTCCTGCACTTATTTTTTCTCCAAAATTCTCTCATCAACTTAATAAATTGGAAATCACCTCTTGCAACGGCCAATTTGAAAATTCTATTATACATATGATAATGCACTTCCGTAACAAGCTCCAAACTAGCACCATACAACGCCATACACTCATCCTGAGTCTTTATAAGCCCTCTTAAAAAATCGTATTTTTTCTTTAAAGTAGGCGTATGGCTTGCGCTCTCTCCCAACACCCTGTAAACACAAGTAACCTTGTCTATGTATTTTACTTTCCTTGATGCCAAAAAGAAGAGCATGATTCCGTATGTACCATCCACCGCATCTGACGGTATCTGAGGCAAATCCGCTGTCTTAAAAAGCCAAGAACACGGAGCAAGATACATTGTATGAATAAGGTGCAGCCTAAATGTAGGATGTAAAAAATTATCCCTCCAGAAATTATTCGGACGGAAAGAGCCATCCTTTTGAAAATATGTTTTGTAATCCGTGTAAGTCAAAGAGTAATCCGGATTATTCTCCAGAAAATCAACTTGCATTTGAAGTTTGCCCTCATCAATCCAATAATCATCGCCCTCGCAAAGTGCTATGTATTTACCCTTTACGCGGTTAAAATTATTAACATAATTAACAGATATCCCCTTTGAATATTGATTTTCACTGTGATAGATTGGCTTGATTAAGTCAGAATATTTTTCCTCATACTCTTTGATTATATCAGTCGTTCCATCAGTCGAACAGTCATCATTTACAAGAACCTCAAACTTAAAATTAGTTTTTTGGGAGACAATTCCCTCTAAAGTTTGACGAATAAACTGCGCCTGATTATATACTGCGCAACAAACACTTACAAGTATGTTATTCTCAGCAGCCATAACTAGCATATATATAATTTAGACACAACCTACCTAATATTTTTTCCCGCAACAATCTTACCTGTTATGCTATCCGCATCCAATTGCTCTATTACCTGCAACTCAGATGTTTTCGTTTTAACCATACAATATGAAGGAAGGTTCCTCTTAATGATGGTCCTTGCCCCAATCACACACTTCTCTCCTATCTTAACTTCATCAAACAGTGTAGCACCAACCCCCACAAAGCACTGATCACCAAGAGTTACCGCACCAGCTGTCAAAGATTTAATTCCCAAAAAACAGTGTCTGCCGATATTGCAAGATTCACTCACAAAAGCGCCTCCGTGAATATAAGTATCATCGCCGATAGAAGTATTACATTCTATTATCGCGTTATCGCATATCAAAATATTTTCACCGAGTTTCACTTCTTCCTGGATGACCGCCGTGGGAGAGATCACATTAACAAATTTATATCCAAGACATTTCATTTTCTCATATAGGTGTCTTCTATCAGAATTTAAGTTATTCCAAAGCACACCTATGAACACATAATCGGTCTCTTTTGAAATGTATTTTGGCAACTCGTCAATTGCAATTAAAGGAAGTCCCAAATATTCTTTCTCACCGTGTAAATACTCTTTATCAACTGCAAAACATGCAACCTCAAAAAGGTTATATTTTTTTATCATATAATATATAACCCTTGCGTTCGTATGCGCTCCTATAATCGCTATCTTTTTCATATGAAGTTATTTACAATATTTTATAATCATCAAGCATTGTACTGATTTCCTCCGGAGAATTAAACATCATAACATCTATAACAGATAAGCCGGACTCAAAGACAGGCCTTTTCTGGCTATACTCATGTAAATTAATCTCAAGAAATTCCAACTTAATATTATTCTTATCATACTTGCTCTTGTCAAAAAAAGATTGTCCGCCGGGGGGGTTAATATATTCATCAACTCCGGGTATTGCTTTGCAAATATTAAGCGCCCATTCATCCGGAGCACATACCGGCTCAATCTCCAAATTCATCTTTGAATAAACCTCCATATTTCTTTCAAAACCAAGAAATGCGCAAACTGCCTCCAATGACTTCTTATTAAAAGAAACGATGTCATCATAATTATCAGAAAACACATTATTAAGCAATTCCATTACATTTCTATAGTAAGGCGCCCGTTTCTTATAATGCTGAAGCTGTGCAACAATCCTGTTTTTCCAATTTTCAGCATTGTTTATTTTTACATCTTTAATATTGGTCTCCCGCGCAAATTTCACCAACGGAACCTGAATATACTGCCATCCTTCGCCGGGCTTCAAAGTTCTATTTCTCTCAATCCATCCATGCCTTATAAACTGAACAGGGTCAAAAAGTATAAATCTATCAGTATGTTTTATCAAACTAAAATACCCCAAATACGGAAAAAAGTAAGGCTGCATTATTCCAAGTTTCATATCATCTACTTTTTGTAGTATTTTTTAATAGAATCAATTACGCGCTCAACATCAGAATCTGACAAATCATGATGCATTGGAAGACAAATCACTGTATCAGCCAACTTGGTAGCAACCGGCAAATTTGAAGGTACGGCTGACGACAACCCCCTATAAGTTGAAAATGTACTTATTAACGGATAGAAATATCTTCTTCCAAAGACATTGTAAACCTTCATACCCTCATACAAGGCATCCCTTGAGACACCAAAATCTTTCTCATCAACAAAAATCGGAAAATAAGCATAATTGTGTCTTACACCCTTCATATCAGACATATACCTGATGCCGTGAATATTTTTTAATTCATCACGATATATTTTTGCAACTTTTTTTCTCCTCTCTATAGCGGCATCAACTTGCTTTAAATTCAACAAACCATAGGCAGCCCTCGCCTCATCCATTTTCCCATTGATACCGGGACCTACAACGGTAACCTCATCTGCAAAACCAAAGTTTTTCAGGAATTCAATCCTTTGCTTTGTTTCCTGATTATGAGCAATTAACGCCCCTCCTTCAAAGGTACTGAACACCTTGGTGGCATGAAAACTAAGCGTAGATAAATCGCCCTCTTTCAAAATAGATTTTCCATTAACTTTTACACCAAAAGCATGAGCGGCATCATATATGACTTTAAGTCCGTATTTGTCCGCAATTGCCTTAATTTTCTTTGTGTCACAAGGGTTTCCGTACACATGAACAGGAAGAATTGCGGTAGTTTTAGGTGTAATAGCAGACTCAATTTTATCAGGATCCAAATTCCCTGTAACAGGGTCAATATCAACAAACACCGGTTTAATACCATTCCACCATAGCGCATGGGTTGTAGCGACAAAACTATATGGCGTAGTAATAACTTCACCTGTGATTTTTAAAGTTTGCAAAGCCGCAAGAATTGGCAGAGTTCCGTTAGTATAAATTGAAAGATATTTGACACCAAGATATTTACATAACTCAACTTCAAATTTCTTATGAAATTCTCCGTTATTGGTTAGCCACTTGCTCTCCCAAATCTTTTTTAAAGATTGTTCAAACAACTTCAAATCAGGCAATAGTGGACTGGCAACCAGAATCTTACTCTTGTTCAAATTTTTCATTATTATTATTTTTTTTCAAATATGACAAAGCTAATTCTTTAAGTTCAATATATTGCGGCTGCTTAATCCAGGTGTAAATAAAATGGAATAATGCACACCCGCCTGTCACCTGTATTGCAAGTTGTATATAACAATTTACAGGTATAAACTGCACACATAAAATAATTAAGGCTATCAGGAATGCGATTCCAAATACTGGAAGAAAATCTCTCATTTCCTCCCAGAAAGAATACCCTAACAATTTATTCTCGCCCCAGCAATTTACATACAATGACAAAATGGATACAACTATCATTGCAATAAGCATCGCCTTGATACTCACAAAAATACCTATTACTATCGGGATAACAGACATTCCTCTTTTGATGAATTCCGCGCCTAATATCCAATCGCTTCTGCCCTTGACTTGCAGGACGTTTAAGTTAATAGCATGTAAAGGGAAAAATACGGCTATGAAACATAAAAGTTGTAGATATATCACAGAACCTCCCCATTTTACACCTAACAATGAAAGTATAAGAGGTTTAGCTATTGCCGCAAGGAACAGACACAACGATACGGAAACCAATAGCACACTGCGGAAAACACGGACAAATGCACCTTTAAGACGCGATTTGTCATCTTGCATTGTGCTTAATGTCGGAAAAGTCGCCCGCTGCACTGCATATGAAAAATTAGTTGAAAGAAAATTTGGGAATTGCTCTCCTCTTGTATATAATCCCAATTGGGTCGGACTATAGACTTTTCCGATAATAATATACGCCGCGTTGTCAAATAAGGTTCCAAGAAGACCTGATGCAAGTAATTTTGAACCAAATCCAAATAAATCTTTAAAACTCTCTCTGCTAAAAGCATCATTAGAAAAAGGTGAGACAGGCCGCCACGAGCAAAAAATCCAAATTAATAATGTGTTAATAGATTGCTTTATAATCTGCTGCCAAACAAGACTCCAAACGCCAAAACCCTTAAGTGCAAGAAATATTGCGATTATACCTCCGAATAATGTTGAAATTATGTTTACCCATGCCTGTGTTTTAAAGTCTACCCTTCTTGTAAAAACGACAACTTGGACCAACCCTAAAGCATTAATAATTAGTGTAATTGCAAACACTCTAGTAACGGGCACCAATAACGGCTGATTATAGAAATGTGCAATTGGAACAGCCAGGAAAAACAGCAGAATAAAAAACAAAAAACTTATTGCGATGTTAAAATAAAAAATTGTATTATAGTCTTTCTCGGATACCTCTTTTTTTCTAATTAGCGCATTTGAAAATCCGCTGTCGATGAATGCGGTAGATATTGCAATAAAAATTGCAATCATTCCCAAGAAACCATACTGCTCAACAGAAAGAATCCTGGCAAGCACAATACCAACAATAAACGAAACAAGCGCCGTTGTAACGTTTCCCGCAAGACTCCACTTTGCTCCGTTAAAAGTTTTAACTGTTAATTCTCCCATTTTCCAATCTACAAACTAAACCAGAACCCACTCATTTTTTTGAAAATCATATTTTTTTATAATTTTAGCAGGGACACCGGCAACAATACAATACGGAGGGACATCCCTGGTAACTACGCTGCCGGTCCCGACAAGCGAATGCTTTCCAATGGTAACGCCCTGATTAATAACGACATTACCCCCTATCCAAGAATCATCGCATATTGTTGTCAAACTAGTGCTTATGCCCTGGGCGGAAACGGGCAAGTCCGGATTTTCATAGTTGTGCCGCATTCCAAAAATTAATGTTCCATTACCAACAATAACATTTTTCCCGATATGAACCGGTCCCACAATGGTAACTCCGGTAGTAATCATAGCGCCGTCATCTATTACCACATCTCCCACTTGATTATTTATCGTAGTTCTGGTTTCTACGACACAATGATCTCCAACAATAAATCTTTTTGACGGTATTAGATCAAGACGCGCTCCGGCCTTAATTATTGAACCTTTTCCCCTTTTTATAAAGAAAGGATTAATCAACATTCTGGTGAACCATCTTGGCTGCGCGGTCAATTCATTCATCATCACATAATGAAGAATTTTTTTTAAACCCGGTTTATTTTCAAGCATCATTTTACCCCAAGTAATAATTTAGAAATTATAAAACACAAAATCTTCCTTCCTCTTCCCCATGTCATAACAATATCATTATAAATAACATGTGTCTTCTTAACAGTTCCGGTAATAATTTCGTTTGCAAAATCAAGACTTGTTATGCCATATATCTTAAGTCGCACTCGATTTCTTAATGTATTAGCCTCAACTGTTTTAGTAATGAAGCTTGATCCTCTCCCGTATTTTTTCTCAATTGCCAGTTGCAGATAATAGTCATTCAAGAATATTTTTTTATACGTTTCCGGATTAGCCGACTCATTAAGCCCTATTCTATAGTTGTACAAATAACAGTTATAATCATAACAGCTATAATTATAGCTATAAATAGCAGAAAAAACATAATCGGAAGTAGGGTAAAAATCGGAATTAAAACCACCGAGGCTTATAGCTTTTTCTCTTTGGAAAACACACCCCGTACTCCTAACAGGGTAATAGTGAGAAAAATCCTTTAGCCGCATCTTGCAAAATCCCCCCTCAAATTTATGATAGAACACCTTTGGCGCATCCTTATAATATTTCCCGTCATATACCGCCATGTTGTGTCTTGAACATAACATGCTGATTTTGTCAAACCTTCTTAAGACTCCGAAAATTTTGCTCAGGAATTCCGGAGACAAAATATCATCATCATGTAAATATGCAATCCACTTTGTCCTGGCTAGTTTTATGCATCTGTTCATATTCCCGAACATTCCCAGATTCTCGGCATTTTTATAATACATTAACTTAGGATTGTCAATTGCACAAACTATTTTTTCCGTTTCAGTACCTCTTTCAGGGTCATTATCAACAACTATAACTTCATAATTATCAAAATTTTCCTGAGCAAGGGCAGAATCAATTGCACAATTGATAAATTCAGGCCTCTTATATGTAGGAATGGCAATAGTAACGGCAGGTATGACAGATGATATTTCTCCCTTAATATGCAGGGAATCAACGCCGTCATCTTTTGCAAATGAATCTACGTACTTAAAAAAATCTGTTTTATCATTTACTTTTCCCATAAAGTAAGATTTATAAATAAAATATTTATGGTCCTACAATCAGCTTTGAGTCTGAATTATATCCGCCCTGAAAATTTCCATTCCACTGCGTATATCAATGTTGGCCATCCACCCAAGAACATCAACATTCTTCTTAACAGGAGCTATGGCATGCATAATATCAAACTTTCTGTATGGAAGTCCTCCCCAGTTTGCATTAATTTTTTTACCAAAAACATCCTCCATGATTTGCGCCACCTCCCTAATACTGTGACCTTTACCGGTCCCAAGATGAAACTCCTCAAAAGGTTCATTCAGCAAATCAATCTTCAATAACAAATTAAAATAAAAATCTGCAATGTCATCCACATGAATAAAATCCAGTATCTGCTCGCCTTTACTAAATGCAACCTGTTCTTTAGCATTCATCGCATCTGCCATATAATCAATAACTTTCTTGTAATCATTCTTTCTGCCATAAGGAGAATAGAGAACAATATTAATCCATCTTCTTCCCGATAGATTAGTAAAGTATTGAATTATAGACCTCTCAGCCGTCTTGGTTGCAGAATAAAGATTTGCCGGAAAATATTTGCCGTCGCCATAAAGGAATTCGGTAAACGTTCCGGTATTTACAAAATATTTACAATCAGTATCTTGCAGGGCAACCAAAAGTTCAGTCGTAAAAAGTAAATTACTATTCACTAACTCTGCGGCGGTTGCATCGTCATATTTGGTAGAGAAAAAAGCTGCCAGATGAATCACAACCTCCGCATTAAACTTTTTTACTTCATCTTTCCAACTCTCTTTTTGCATGGAAATAATTGTAAGATTGATATTTCCAAATAAACGGTACGCCTTATCCTCATTTCTTACAAGCAATGCAATATTCTCAATTCCATTATTATACAAATAAGGAATCAATGTTTTACCAACAAAACCCGTTGCGCCGGTTATGAGAATTTTTTTCTCCATATTACCAAATTTTCCATGGCGCTTTCCCCTCATCCCACATATTATTCAACTCATTATTGTCCCTTAGAGTGTCCATCGGTTTCCAAAAACCGCTGTGTTTATATGCATGCATCTGATGCTCCGCCACTATCTTTTGCATCGGTTCCCTCTCAAACATTTCACTGTCTCCTTGTAAATAGTTGAACACCTGCGGTTCACATACAAAGAAACCGGCATTTATCCATGTGCCGGAAGCGGCAGGTTTCTCCATAAAACTCTGCACATTTCCGTTATCCTCAATATCCAAAACACCCAACCTGCCGGCAGGCTGGTATGCGGTAAGAGACAGGTATTTGCCGCTCTTATTGTGTTCCTCTATTGTCTTTTTAATGTCTATATCTCCTATGCCGTCACCGTAAGTAAGAAGAAACTGTTCGCTTCCTATGTACTTCTGAATTCTTTTAACACGTCCTCCGGTCATTGTGTTCACACCGGTGTCAACCATTGTGACTTTCCAATTTTCAGAATGATTATCAAGAATCTCCACACTGTTATCCGCCAGATTAACAGTCATATCGCAGTTGTGACGGAAGTAGTTTGCAAAGTACTCTTTTATGACATATTGCTTGTAACCGCAGCAAATTACAAAATCATTAATTCCGTAATGGCTGTAAATTTTCATAATATGCCAGATGATTGGCTTGCCGCCAATTTCAGCCATCGGTTTTGGGATTACATTTGTAACCTCACTCAATCTTGTGCCAAAACCGCCTGCAAGAATTACCGCTTTCATGGTTAGCTTATATTTTAATTATCAAAGTGTTCACGCAAATATACTTTAAATCTGCGTTAAAACGGAGATTTAAACGTCTCCAAATCTTCAAAGGTCAAATCCCTCCCGGAGACAATCGGGTTCTCTATCCCCCAGTCAAACCCCACGGATTTCTGAGAAATACCACTGTCGTGAGCAGGAGAATAGCAAGAAGTTTGCGCGTAATTTACAATGCTTCCGGCCTCCAAAGACAAGAAACCGTGCGCAAAACCCCTTGGTATATAGAGATATCTGCCAGTCTGATTATCAAGCTCAACTGAGAAACATTTTCCATAGGTTGCGGATTTTTTTCTTATATCAACACAGACATCTTTGATGTGTCCCCGGCTCACCCAAACTAATTTAACATGGTCGGCGGGAGGTGTTTGGAAATGCATTCCTCTTATCACGTTTTTCTGAGATACGGAGTAGTATATCTCCTTAAAATCTGTATCAAGCCCGTTCCGTGCAAAGAATTCCGCATTAAAGAGTTTTTGAAACCCTCCTCTATTATCCTGGAAATTAACCGTTTCCAAAACAAACAATCCGTCAAAAGAAGTTTTTATAATGTTCATATCCTCAATTTATTTACAACGGGAGAAATCTTCTATTTGCTTAAAACACAATTCATAAACATTTTCTTCACGATAGTTTTTATACCACTCTACAGTCGCTTTTACGCACTCATTCAAACTCCATCTGGGAGACCATCCAAGTTGTCTCTTTGCCTTTGTAATGTCCAGCATAAGCATGTTTGCCTCATGCAATGCTCCAGACACGGAGGCATCTTTAAGCTCTCCTTTTCCGTAGTATTCAACAACCTTGGAAGCCACATCCCATACAGTTGCAACACCAAGATTCTCCGGGCCGAAATTAAATGCACCGCAATATGCCTCTGGCTCTTCACGCATCTTTTTTGCCAGCAGCATATATCCGGAAAGCGGCTCAAGGACATGTTGCCAAGGTCTTACGGCTTTCGGTGAACGTATCTCTATAACCCTGTTACTCTCAATAGCTCTGATACAGTCCGGAATTATCCTGTCCTTTGCCCAATCGCCTCCGCCAATTACATTGCCGGCTCTCACACTCGCAATGCTCTTATGATGAGCATAGTAACTATCGGGATTAAAAAAACTTCTCCTCCAGCTGGAAATTGCAATCTCCGCCGCACCTTTGCTAGATGAATAAGGGTCATAGCCTCCAAGTGAATCAGTCTCTTTATAACCTATTGTCTGCTCCTTGTTTTCATAACATTTATCCGTAGTTATCATCACCCCGGCTCTCACGCTGTCGGTCGCCCTGATTGCCTCCATTATGTTTATGGTACCCATTACATTGGTCATGTAAGTTTCAACAGGGATTTCATAACTCAATCTTACAAGTGGCTGAGCTGCAAGGTGGAATACAATTTCAGGAGAATACTTGCGGAAAATTTCTTTCATCAGCGCGCCATCATTTATATCTCCCCGCAAATCAATAATCTTATCTTTTAATCCGCTCAGCACATAATTGTCCCTATCGGAATACGGTTCTTTAGCCACTCCGATAACCTCAGCACCAAGAGAATGCAGCCATATGCAAAGCCATGATCCTTTAAATCCGGTATGGCCGGTTACAAGGACTTTTCTACCATTGTAGAATCCGTTAAAAATATCTCCGCTCATAATCCGATAATTTATTATTAATATTGTCCGCCGCTATCTGCAACTCATATCACAGAACTCTCTGATTGACTTTATCATCCAGTCCAGCATAGGCTTCTTCATCCCCGGGTAAACTCCAATCCAAAAAGTATTGTTCATAATAAAATCCGTATTCTTCAACTCTCCTACCACCCTGTAATATTTGTTTCTCCCGACAGATTCTTGTTTCAAATTGATAAATGCGGGGTGCCGCAGCAGATTGCCTGCAAACAAGTTGCGGGTCTGTATTTTTCTATTCTCCAAAAACTTTGTAAGCTCGTTCCTGGTAAAGCCGGCATTCTCTTTTACTGAAATCAAAAAGCCAAACCAGCTCGGATTGGAATTCCTTTGAGCAACGGGAAGAAGCAAGCCTTTTGTCCCCTTAAGTCCATCCAAAATGTACTGGAAATTCTTTCTGCGAGTTGCAACAATCTTATCCAGCTTCTTAAGCTGTGCGCACCCTATTGCAGCCTGCATATCAGTGATTTTCAAATTATAGCCAAGATGAGAATAAACATATTTATGATCATATCCCAATGGAAGTTCACCGTATTGCCTGGTAAATCTTTGTCCGCATGTGTTGTCCTTTCCGCTCGGGCACCAGCAATCACGCCCCCAATCCCTATATGAGTTTATTAATCTATGCAACAGAGCATTATTTGTATAAACGGCACCTCCTTCCCCCATAGTCATGTGATGCGGAGGATAGAAACTGCTTGTTCCTATATCTCCTATTGTTCCTGTCTTCTTTTCTGTTCCGTTAATCTTATATGTGCTTCCAAGAGCATCACAGTTGTCCTCAACAAGCCACAAATTATGCTTGTCACAAAATGCTTTAACTGCCTGCAGATTAAACGGATTACCAAGAGAATGCGCAATCATCACGGCTTTGGTTTTTTTAGAGTATGCCTCTTCCAGCCGTGTAACATCTATATCGTATTCCGGTACTGTAACATCTACAAAAACAGGAACTGCACCATATTGAATTATTGGGGTTACCGTTGTAGGAAAAGCGCATGCTACCGTTATAACTTCATCACCTTTTTTTATCCGCCTTTCCTTCAACTCCGGTGCCGTCAACGCAGTGAAAGCAAGCAGATTTGCAGAGGAACCGGAATTAGCAACGCTGCAAAAACTAACTCCAAGCCATTTGGCAAACTCTTTTTCAAACTCCTGCGTCCAATGTCCCTGCGTAAGCCAAAAGTCCAGAGATGAATCCACCAAATTTACCATTTCCTTCTCATTATAGTATCTCCCGCCATAATGAATGTAACTCTTGCCCGGAACAAATTTATCCTTTGAAGAGGATAACTTATAATATTCTTTTACAAGAGAGAGAACCTTATTTTTTAAAGCAATTGATTGTTTAATTTGTAAATCATTCATTATTATTTTTGTTTTTTTTAGGGTTCACAATAAGTTTTAAATCAGGCAAAAGCACAGTATAAAATTTATAACTCAGCCACAACACGCACACTAAAAGTCGGTCAGGTAATTTAGAAACCACACGATAAAAGACCATAAACTTTTTCCCATGTCTCATGTTCATAATATCATTACCGGAAATGGGTATTGCCAATAAATCCTTTAAATCAGACACTTGCATTGGAGGTGTTATCTTCTTAAAATTTGCCACAAAGAAAAAAGCAGACGAATAAAAATAGCGTGAAAGGTATAAACACATATCATAGAAATACGGTTTACCTCTTAATGTAGTCATTTTTTCTTTCATGCACTTTCTAACAAATAATTGTGCATTTATCTCGGAAATAGGAATAACTTCTCTGCTATTATAATGAGACAGTGACTCAGCCCTAATCACATAATAATATGTAATATCCGGCAGCAACGAGAAGGACTTCACAAGAGGTATAAAATCTGACCAAAAAATAATATCCTCGCCCAAATCAGATTTATAAGAAATATGACTCCCTCTCAAAAAATCCAAATCAAATAAAACATTCCAGTTTGATATTTTAAAGTGTTGGAGAGTTCCATAACATAGACCTGCAAACTCATCCTCCAAACAACCGGATCGCAGAGGAAGCCGCATTGTTAAAATCTCTCTCCCGTCATCATAAATTTTTTTATACGATGCAATAGTAACATTAGCGTGACAACCAATTGCCGACGAGTAAAGGACCTTTATGCAATCTGTCGTCATAATATCATCACTATCAAGAAAGAAGAGAAATTTGCCTCTTGCCTCCTTAATTGCGACATTTCTGGAAGCACCTATACCAAGGTTTTTAGGATTTTTAAAGATTCTTATATCAGATCCACGTTTGCTTGAAGATTTCACAGATTCCACTATGTCCATGCTTCTATCAGTTCCGCTATCATCAATAATAAGGAATTCAATACTTTCAAAAGTTTGAGACAATGCAGACTCTAACGTCTTTTCAATGTATTTTTCAGCATTATAGAGTGGTATGGCGATAGTAACCTCGTACATATAATAATTTATTTATCAATATTATTATTGCTGTCATCGTAGTTTTTGGCGGAAGTAAAATAATAGGACAAGTTGGAAATATGTCTCTTTAACCTGACGAACAAAGAATGCGTTAGGCCGCCGTCCTTTTCCATAGTTCTCCACCCTGTAACCACAATTGCCTTTCTATCATGCACAAAAACCACTTTGCCAAATTCTTTGAGTTTTAAGACCAAAGAACCGTCTTCACCGCTTTTTATATCTCTTCTAAAACCAAACTTTTTTGCCAGGTGCGATACAACAACAAGAGTCATTCCTCTCACTGCCAGCTCAGGTCTTTTATGTGCCAATGCATTCAAATGCACATTCCTAAAAAACTCATACAATTTCATTCCTGTTGCAGAGACTCCCTTCCTTGGCAGAAAGTTCCATCTTGCACACGCCGCAACTGCCTTATCATCAACCACTAATGCATCTACCATGGTTTCTATATATTTAGGAGGATACATAGTGTCACCGTCCATACAAACATAATACTTACCTCTGGCAATTTCTAAAGCAGCCTGCCTGGAGGCTCCAGCCGTATGATGATCTGTTACAAGCAGCGGTTCCAAACCGCAATCTTTATAAACTTGAGCAGTGTTATCAGTAGAATCATTGTCAACCCCGATAATTTCAACAGAATACTTACACC
>DAIRSJ010000033.1:3698-17340 GCA_036804445.1 Candidatus Egerieousia sp. | reverse complement strand
GTGGAGTAGTTTGGGTGGAACGCATCATTATCACAGTATGTGCAACCGCCTGTTCCAAGGGATCCGTCGCGATTAGGGCATGTGAACCCTGCGTTCACCACAACCTTTTGCAGCCGGCATCCATACCGCTCCGTAAAATAATTGATAAAAGGATTATATCTGAGATGCTCTTCCATTGGTTCACAAAGATAATGAAAAGATAAAACGCAGGCTGGATTTTGTAAAATGTCCTCGTTATCAGATATTTCAAAAATAACACTCTTTAAAAAACACAGAAGCGGTATTTTGTAAATTGCAGTAAATAAGTAAGTTTTACAAAATCCAGCCTGACCTTGTAAATATAATGCAGGGAGCTTTCAATTGCAATGCAATTCTGCGCATTGCGGCGTATTTGTTTTTCTAGCTATTTAGTTTGCATGTGGTCTTGACAACAGGTTGTGCAATTTGTACAAATTGTTGAAGACCACATGAGCGGTAAAAGCTACGCAGAATGCGTTGCTTTTTACAAGATTTGTGCAAAAAGATAAATATACTAATTGGCTTGAAATAAGAGTATTATGGTTGTATATTGCAGGGCGAAACATAAAACTGTCGGGATGGAAAAGAAAGAGAAAAGCGCTAGAAAAAGAGGAGAGAAAAGGACTCAAGATGGGATTCAACATGTTGCATTCAGAGGGAATAACAGGAATGTGGTTTTTCTTGATGATTTGGACAGGATTAAGTTGTTGGAGTTCTTAGGAGATGCGTTTGAGAAAACGGGCAGCACACTCATGGAGATTTGCATCATGACAAACCATTGTCATATTATGGTTGAGACTCAATCTATTACTAGGCTGATGAAAAAGTTTTTACCTAGATATAGTTTTTGGCACAACAAAAGATATGGAGAATCAGGGTCACTATTTAGTTCTCCTTTTATTAGTTATCCAAAAGTAACAGAAGAAATTTTAATTGACAGTTGCTCATATATTTTGAGGAACCCTATGGTTGCCGGTATGTGTGACAATGTTTGCGAGCATAAATGGAGTTCTGCCAATGTTCATTTTGGAAATAAATCTACTGCCAGGGCTAGCATACTAAAGTATATAAAAATTGATACATCACTGGTAGACAGAAAGTTCTCTAATAAGGAGGAGTTTGTGCATTTTATGAATAGTGTCCCTTCTGGCTTGAGGGAGAAATACAAAAGCAGGAGCAGCGCATGGAATAAAGTTCCTTTCCAGGAATTGATGAAATCGGCACAGTCCTTCATAGATAAAAACTTTTCCGGAAAAAAAATTGGAGAGTTAACTCTTGGAGAAAGTGATGAACTGGTTGTGCACCTTTACAATAATGTAGGTGGAAATGTCAGCCAGCTGGCGAGTCTTGTAAGAGATTCCAGATATAGGATATGGAAAGTTGTTAAAGGTCAGATAAAAATTAAGAGATAAAATAGAGACATCTTGGAATAAGCAACGCTTAACGCGTAGCTTTTCCGCCCATATGGGCCACAATAATTTGCGCTTGGCGCGCAACACATTGTTTAGCCCATATGCTTTTTTATTGGCTGACGAGGTTAGAGCAGTAGTGTGCGTTGCAAGGTGTTGCAATTGAGGTTGACCTGCTGCGCAGGTAAATATATTTATAAACACAGGCTGGATTTTGCAAAATGGTCTCATTATCAGATATTTCAAAAATATAACTCTTTGAAAAACATAAAAGCAGCATTTTGTAAATTACTGCAAATCAGTAAATTTTGCAAAATCCAGCCTGACCTTGTTCTAATACGCGATTGGAACAATGTCTTTTGCCCCTTGCCCCAATTTTACTATCTTTGCGCAACTTCAAAAAAAAGCGTATGAAATCTAATCATTCTAATTCTAAGCTTAATCAAGATTTTAATTCACGGACAAAAGGCAAGGCGGTTGAACGCAAGGACACGGCCATTAATCCGGCAAATCCCAACGGGCAGATTGTCCTTGAGGGGCTGACGTTTGATGATGTTCTGTTAATTCCGGCAAAGAGCTCCGTACTTCCCAGAGAGGTGAATATCAGCAGCAAATTTACAAGGGATATCACTTTGCAGGTCCCGATAGTTTCTGCAGCAATGGATACCGTTACTGATTACAATCTGGCTATCAGCATTGCTCAGGAAGGTGGTATTGGCGTAATTCACAAGAACATGAGCAAAGAGCAGCAGGCGGAGAGTGTTAGGAAGGTGAAGAGGGCTGAGAACGGGATGATATTTGACCCCATAACAATTCATGAGAGCGCGCTGGTTGGTGATGCCCGCAGATTGATGAGTGAGAACCACATAGGAGGTATTCCCGTTGTGGATTCAAACATGAGGCTGATAGGTATTGTCACTAACAGAGACTTAAGGTTTGTTGAGAATTCCCGTACTCCTATAAGCAAGGTAATGACTAAGGATCACTTGATTACAACAACCCGTACGGATTTGGAGGAGGCCACAAGACTGCTGCAGAAATACAGAATAGAAAAGTTGCCTGTCGTGAATAAACAAGGCATCCTTGTAGGACTTATTACATATAAGGATATTACAAAGATTAAGGATAATCCCAATGCCAGCAAGGATTCTAAAGGGAGGCTGTTAGCTGCTGCAGCAGTGGGAGTTACGGCGGATACCCTGCAGCGGGTTGAGATGTTGGTTGCTGCCGGAGTTGATGCAATCTGTATTGATACGGCGCACGGTCACTCTCTTCATGTACTGGATACTATCAAGGTTGTGCGCAAGGCATTCCCTCATTTACAGATAGTTGCAGGTAACATAGCAACGGGTGAAGCAGCCAAGGCGTTGGCAGACAGCGGAGTAGATGCAGTTAAGGTTGGAATAGGGCCGGGCTCAATCTGTACAACCCGCGTTATTGCGGGAGTAGGGGTTCCGCAACTGACCGCTATCATGTTGGCTTCTAAAGCATTGGAGAAAACGGGAATTCCTGTGATTGCAGACGGAGGTATCCGTTATTCAGGTGATATGGTTAAGGCTTTGGCCGCCGGCGCAAGCACAATTATGGCAGGGTCTTTGTTTGCAGGAGTTGAGGAATCTCCGGGTGAGACTATTATTTTGAACGGAAGGAAATTCAAATCTTACAGAGGCATGGGTTCTTTGGAGGCTATGCAGCAAGGGTCTAAGGATAGGTATTTCCAGGATATGGAGGATGATGTAAAGAAACTTGTTCCAGAAGGAATTGTGGCGCAAGTGCCTTACAAGGGGATGTTGAATGAGGTAATTTATCAGTTGGCCGGCGGGTTGAGAGCGGGGATGGGATATTGCGGAGCTGCTGATATTGAGGCTCTAAGAGGTGCAAGATTTGTGAGGATTACTTCTGCCGGTGTAATTGAAAATCATCCGCATGATGTAACAATCACAAGAGAAGCGCCTAACTACAGCAGGTAAATACAAACATTTTATATGAATAAAGTTCTTAAGGTTTTTTGCACGGGGTTATTTGGGTTAATTGTTTTTCTTGCGGGAGCAAGAACGGCGCAAGCGCAGGTGTACCAAAAGGGTCTGATTGATAAGACCATAGCAATAGTCGGAAATGAGCCGATTATGCTGAGCCAGCTTGAGGATGAGGTGCAGATGATGCAGGCGCAGGGAATGACTTCAGACAAAAATGTCCGCTGTCAAATTTTGGAGAGCATGCTTTCTGCAAAATTGTTTTTGAATCAGGCAAAGCTGGACAGTTTGAACATCCGTCCGGATCAGGTTGAGGCAGAGATAAATGAAAGGCTGGACAAAGCAATGACACAGCTTGGCGGAGAGAAGGAGACTGAGGCATATTTTAAGAAACCTCTGTTTAAGTTGAAGGAGGATTGGCGTGCAATTTTGAACGAGCAGAATCTTACTCAGCAGGAGCAGCAGCAGGTTATGAGAGCTGTTGGAGAGCTTACGCCTTCTGAGGTTAAAAGGTTTTACAAAAAGGTTGACAAGGATTCACTCCCGATAGTTTCTACGCAGTACAGATTAAGTCAGATTGTCTTGTATCCGTCTAAGGAGCAGGCAACTATGGCTGTCAAAGAGAGACTTCTGGGGTTCAGGCAAAGAGTTCTTAACGGAGAAAAATTCTCCATGCTTGCAGCGCTTTATTCAGAAGATCCCGGCAGTGCGCTTAGAGGCGGTGAGTTGAGGATGGCATCAAAGAATATTTACTGGCCTGCGTTTTCAGATGCGGCAATGTCATTAAAGCCGGGACAAATTTCTCAAATTGTTGAGACCCCGGACGGATTCCATCTTATTCAGATGATTGAGAAAGACGGTGATATGTTCAATGCACGTCATATTCTTCTAAAGCCCAGATACACAGATGCCGACAGAGACAAAGCCTTTAAGACTTTGGACAGCATAAGGACAAAAATTATAAAGGATAGCCTTACGTTTGAGAAGGCGGCGCGCTTCTTTTCTGAAGACCCAAAGACAAGAGTTAACGGCGGGCAGATGTCCGATGAAAACAGCGGAAGCATTTATTTTGAGAAGGACCAGCTTAAGCCTGCAGATTACAATGTTCTGAAAGATATGAAGGTGGGCGACATCTCTCAGCCGTTTGAATCTGCCGATAATGAGACGCGTGTGGGACATACCATTTATAAAATAATCAGACTAGATGAGATTATTCCTTCACATCCGGCAAATGTAAAAGATGATTTTACGGTAATTCAAAATATTGCCAATCAGCAAAAGCAGACGGATGCCATAAAGGCATTTGTTGAGGAGAAGCAAAAGTCCACTTACATTAAAGTAGATGACATGTTTAAAGATTGTCCGTTTGAAAGCAGCGGGTGGATTAAATAAATATTTCAGGTTTTTTTTCCCTATTATTTTTTGTATCGCGACAGTTTTGTTAAGCGGTGCGCGTGTGAATTGTGCTTATGCTCAGACAAAAAGAGGAGACAGAGACTCTCTTGTAAGATTGCTGGATGCAAAGTCCGCTTCTTTGATAGACAACATGAACGGCATCTACAGAAAAGTTATAGGTCCCGCAAGATTTTTCCATAATAATACATATCTGCTTTGTGACTCTGCAATATGGAATGTTGTCACTAATGTAATTGATGCAATGGGACATGTTCAGATAATTCAGCAGACAACATACCTTGTAGGCGACAGGCTGACTTATCTCTCTGACCAGAACCTTGCTCAATTCAGGGGGGAAATAGTTCATCTTTATAACCGCAAGGGGGACCAGCTTAAGACAAAGTTTCTGGATTACAACACAAAGGACAGTATTGCAACATTTTATGATGGCGGCTGTTTGAGAGACAGCAAAGGAAATATTATTGAGGGAAACTCAGGAACTTATAATGCGGGCAAGAAAGAATTTGCTTTTTTTACAAATGTGATGATGTTCTCTGATTCTGTTTATGTACGCGGAGATCAGGCAACTTACAATTCTCCGGCAGAGATGGCAACTTTTGGGACTAATACAACCGCATGGAAAGAGAGGGATACTCTTTATACAAATATGGGAGAGTACTTAACAAAGCCCGGCATACTTTCATTAAAAAAAGACAACTATATTTCCACAAAAGACCAGGAAGTCTGGGCTAATCTTATCAATTACTATAGAAAGACAGGCAACGCAGAACTATTTGGCAATGTGCAAATTAAAGATACCGCTAATTCTGCGGTTCTTATGGGTGACAAGGGTTTGTTTAACAGAAAACCCGTGATTGCAATCATGACTGAAAAACCGGTTGCAGCCATGTATTCAAAAGAAAAATCGGGATATGATTCTTTAAAAAGAGAAACGCTTTATAAACTTGATACTTTGTTTCTTGCTGCCGATACTCTGAAAATGAGACTTGTGCGAAGATGTGATGTAGATACGAATCTTGTCAAGATTTGCTGGGAGAGAAAAATGCTTGCAGACAGAGATCCTATGGTGGAAATAGATTCTCTTAATGCTCAGTACCTTGCGGTATATAAGAAAAATAAAAAGAAGTTGGGGACTTTTGTAAATCCGTATAGTTTTAAAATGAGTTCAGGTGCCTCCGGGGATGGTGCTCCAAGGAGCAGCGGAGCCGGAAACGTGCAAAAAGAGAGACCGAATCCGGAAATTGCTGAAGCCCCCGATACGACTGGAAATGCATTAAAGACACAATTGGCAAAAATCAAAAAAGATAGTTTGGCGGTTGCAAGAAAGAAAGCTCTGACCGGTGAGGGAGATACCACTAATGTGACCTTTATGGATGCGTATCATCATGTGAAAATTTTTAAGAGTGATTTGCGCGGAGTGTGTGATTCTCTGGTGTATGCAGGGATAGACAGTATTGCAAGATTTTATAAGAATCCTGCATTGTGGAATGAAGATAAAAATCAATTTACGGCGGACAGCATAGAGCTTTCCATACGGAATAATAACGTATATAAGGGTAACCTTATTGAGAGCGCTTATATTATTTCACAAGAGGATTCCGTTCATTTTGACCAGATTAAGAGCACGGAGATGGTGGCTTATTTCCGTAATAATGACGTTTACAGATTTGATGCGCTTGGCGGTGCCTCCGCAATTTTATTTTTAAAAGAGCGGGACAGTGCAATTACTTTGATGAACCAGAAGGAGAGTAAAATTCTCTCCGCCCACATAATTGATAGAAAAATTCAGCGCATAAAATATGTGGAGAATCTAAAGAGTGATGTGCGTCCGACTTATAAGCTTCCTGTAGATAAGCAAAGACTCAAGAATTTCAACTGGCGTATTTCTGAGATGCCGCGCAGCCGCCGGGAGCTGACGGACAGGAAAGTACATATTTCACAAAGAGGAACGCTTGCAAAAATCGTTTTTCCCGATTATCCTCAGACCAAGATTTATTTTCCTAAATCTTATGAGAAAATAACCGCGCTTGCAAAATCTATTGACAAAAAAATTGCGGCGGATGTTCAAAACGCAGAACACGCAAAATAATTACAGAAGGTTTTCTATAATATTCTTGGAGGGGTCAAACGGTTTAACATCATTTAAGTTAAACCCCTTGATAGCCATTTGAATAAGTTCCTCTTCCGTTGGCTGTTTTTTGTTACGTGCGGCGGATTCAACGGCGGCGGTATCATTGTAAAAGAAATATTCCCCCGCAGCGGTCATCACCTTTTTGGGAACAAGACCTATCAGCTCACACCCCGTAACTTTTACCCCGTGTTTTTCCGCCTGCTCGCAGACTTTTTTATAGGCAATATGCACGGGCGTTTCACTAATGTTGGTGACATTCATTGAAACTTGCGCCACTTTGTATTCATCTATATACCAACCAATCGCCTTGCAGCCTTTGAGAAGGCCGGGAACCCTTTTTGTAATGCCGTTCTCTTTTATTTTGTGACCGCTCTCACGGACTTCTCCCGCAATCTCTTTTGCTACGGCAACATCTGATGTATTTAAGTTATAGTTTATTGCAATTAAATAATCGCGCGCCCCGATTACAGATATTCCGCTGCGCGCAACTGTCTCATTGTAAACTGTCGGGCCAAAGTCAGGCTTCCAGTTCTGGTCTGCAATTTTTGCTTTTATTCCCTCATATTCACCGTCACGACAGTGTGCAAGATTCTCTCTTTCCGGAGTAAAAGCAGCGGATTCATAGCAATATACCGGAATGCCTAAATCCTCTCCGACCATACGGCTTAGCCTGCGTGCATAGGCGGCGCATTCATCCAAAGTCACTTCACTTACCGGAACCAGCGGTACAACGTCCGCCGCTCCAATGCGCGGATGAGTTCCGTGCTGGACTCTCATATCTATCAGTTGCTGGGCGGCTTTGATTGCATTGAAAGTTGCGGAAATAACTTTTTCCGGTTCACCTACATAAGTATAAACCGTTCTGTTGGTAGCCTCACCCGGGTCAACATTAAGGAGCTTTACGCCGCCATCTTTTATGACGGCGGCAATCTTATCAATGACATTACTGTCTCTCCCTTCAGAGAAATTGGGAACACATTCTATAATTCTCATGATGAATCAATTATTAATAAGTAACTATTTGCTGAGAGCCGCGCCTTGCGCACGGTTTCCTAATATTGCCTGCCGTTAACGTACAGGCAAATTCCGGTGCTGGTCTCATGCGCCAGCTTCTTGGTATCAATTTCTGCGTAGTGAACGGGGAACAGATTTTTTGGCGCAATTAGATTTGCGGCTTTGACAAATTCCTCATCACTCATTGTATACGGTTCATTCTTAGGCATGAAAGCAATATCAATGTTTTTAATATCCTTCATTTCCGGAATCATCTCAGTATCTCCTGCAAAGTACATCCTGAATCCCTGCATATCCAAAATATATCCGTTGCCTTCCCCCTTAATGTGGTAAGGATGTCCGTTGCTGCGCTTGTTCTTAATATTATATGCAGGAACGGCATAGACCGTTAATCCTCTGGAAGTAATATTGTCTCCATTTTTAAGGACATCAACCTTGCAATGTTTCAGCTTGTTGATTTTCCTCATATTCTCTAATGATGTTGAAGGATCTACGTTAAAATTGTTGTCATCCGGGTTCAAGTGTAAAGAAGGCAGATCGTTATCAATACAAGTTCCAACGCCCTTGCTAACCACAAAAGTGGTATTGGGTGTAGCTATTTTTTCAATTGCTCTGCAGTCATAATGGCCTCCGTGTGCGTGAGTAATTAAAATAACATCGGCTTTTGGTGCATCGGTAAAATCATAAACCGTGCTGCACGGATCAACATAGAGTTGCATTCCTTCCCAGTCAATATGGATTGAGCCGTGCGCTAGGAATTCAACGTCCACAAGGCCCATTGGGGTGTAAAAAGAATTATGTACTTTGTTTCCCATCTCTGTAAAATATTATCCAGGTCTAAATTTGCTTTAAATTATCTGTCGGGAATAAATATAGTCCCGTTCATTTTTATAAAATTAAGCAATAAAAAACCAATTTCCAAAAAAGCACTGTCGGGAAATAAAAAAGGCGCCTCAAATGAGACGCCTCTTTTAAATATTATTGTCTGTTACTTTCCGGACAATTTCTTGTAGCCGTCATAACGCAGTTTTGCAAACTCTTCTGTTAGCTTAAACAACTCATCTGCCTCATTAGGGAATGTCTTAATAAGAGATGCATATCTAACCTCACCCTTGATGAAGTCTTGGAATTTGCTCCAATCCGGCTCCTTGCTGTCCAAAGTGAATGGATTTGTACCGGCGGGAACATTTGGGTTAAATCTGTATAGATGCCAATAACCGCACTCTACAGCTTTTTTCTCCTCCAACTGGCTGTGACCCATTCCGGCCTTAAGACCGTGATTTATACAAGGGGCGTAAGCAATAATTAATGAAGGACCGTTATGTGCTTCAGCCTCTTGAATAGCCTTAAGGTATTGAGCCTGGCTGGAACCTGTTGCAACCTGAGCAACATATACATAACCATAACTCATAGCCATCATTCCAAGATCTTTCTTCCTAATCTTCTTGCCGCTGGTTGCAAATTTTGCAACTGCACCTGCAGGAGTAGCCTTGGATGACTGACCGCCTGTGTTTGAATAAACCTCAGTATCAACAACCAGAACGTTAACATTCTCACCGGAAGCAAGAACGTGGTCCAGTCCGCCGTAACCGATGTCATATCCCCAGCCGTCTCCGCCAATGATCCACTGGCTTCTAGGAATAAAGCAATCTTTATATTCATAAACAGCCTGGCATGCAGGGTGTTTGCAGCCCTCAATCATAGGAACAAGTTTAGCTGCAACTTCTTTAGCAACCTCAACATTGTCCTTATTGTCAAGCCATTTCTGCATAAGCTCTTTAACTTCTGCACTTGTATTTGCATCAGCGATAGCTTCTTCTACCCTCTTAACAAGAGTATCTCTTAATCTTACAAAGCCAAGTCTCTGACCAAGACCAAATTCTGCATTATCCTCAAACAATGAGTTAGCCCATGCAGGACCGTGACCGTTCTTATCCTTGCAATAAGGAGAAGACGGGAATGAACCGCTGTAGATTGAAGTACAACCGGTTGCATTGGCAGCCATGATTCTGTCGCCGAACATTTGAGTGATAAGTTTAATATAAGGAGTCTCTCCGCAGCCTGCGCATGCGCCGGAGAATTCAAATAACGGCTGTGCAAACTGTGAGTTCTTAGGGTTGGCACCCTTAGGAGCAACCGTATCTTTATATCCGATCTTGTTGTGAAGATATTCAAAATTAGCCTGCTCTCCAAGCTGACTTTCAGCAGGTTTCATAACAAGGGCTTTCTCTTTTGCAGGGCATACGTCCGCGCAGTTGGAGCAACCTGTACAATCTGCAGGATCTACTTGCATTGTAAAGAAGTAATCTTTTAGATTAGCCTTGCCCTGTGCTTTTTTCAAACCCTTTGGAGCTTTAGCAGCCTCTGCCTCAGTCATCAAATAAGGACGAATGGCAGCGTGAGGGCAGATGAATGCGCACTGGTTACACTGTATACAGTTTTCCGGATTCCATTCCGGAATGTGAGTAGCAACTCCTCTCTTCTCAAAGGATGCGGTTCCTGCAGGAATCCACCCGTCCGGGAAGTCCACAAATGTGCTGACCGGAAGGTCATTACCGCACTGTGCGTTAACAGGATCGGCAACCTTGCGTACCCAATCCGGAGCCATGCGTTTGTAAGAATCCGGGACAAACTTGCAAGGAGAGATGTTCTTCCAATCAAACGGAATTTCAACTTTCTCAAACTCGCCGCCTCTGTCAACAGCTGCATAGTTCATCTTAACAACATTCTCACCCTTCTTGCCATAGCTCTTCTCAATCATCTTCTTCATCTCTTTAACTGCATTCTCATAAGGGATGATGTTTGCAATCTTAAAGAATGCGCTCTGAAGAATAGAGTTGGTTCTTCCGCCAAGTCCGATTTCCTCTGCAATCTTGGTTGCATTGATGATATAGAATGTAAGTTTCTTGTTAACAATCTGGTATTTAATGAAATCCGGAAGTCTGTCACAGGTCTCTTTTGCATTCCATAAACTGTTCAACAAGAAAGTGCCGCCTTTCTTAATGCCTCTTAAAACATCATATTTTGTCAAATATGAAGGAACGTGACATGCAACAAAGTCCGGAGTTGAAACCAAATACGGTGCGGGGATAATAGAATCTCCAAATCTTAAGTGTGAGCAAGTGTAACCGCCTGATTTCTTTGAATCATAATCAAAGTAAGCCTGACAATATTTCTTTGTGCTCTCACCAATAATCTTAATAGTATTCTTGTTTGCGCCAACAGTACCGTCTGAGCCGAGTCCAAAGAATTTGCACTCGTAAGTACCCTTTCTTGCCATAGGAATTTCCTCTTTCTGAGGCAATGACAAGAACGTAACGTCATCTACAATACCAATTGTAAATGAGTTCTTTGGCTCCTTAAGTTTAAGGTTGTCAAATACTGCAAAAATTTGCGCGGGAGAAGTATCTTTAGATGACAAACCGTAACGTCCGCCGACAATCTTGATCTTATTGGAAGACTCGGCAAGAGTAGTCTTAATATCCTCATATAGAGGCTCGCCGACAGATCCGGGTTCTTTGCATCTGTCAAGGACTGCAATTTTCTTTACGGTCTTAGGAAGGACTCTCAAGAAATACTTAGCGGAGAATGGTCTGTAAAGTCTTACAACTACAACTCCAACTTTCTCTCCTTTGTTTACAAGGTAATCAACAACCTCTCTTGTTGTGTCAGTTACAGAACCCATCGCGATTATAATATTCTCAGCCTTAGGGTCTCCGTAATAGTCAAAAGGAAGATAATGGCGGCCGCAAGCCTCTCCTATTTCTCCCATATATCTTGCTACGATGTCAGGAACTTCTGTGTAATAAGGATTTCTGGCCTCAGTCTCCTGAAAGTAAACGTCTGAATTCTGCGCCGTACCCTTTGTAACGGGGGCGTTGGGATTAAGAGCTCTCTTTCTGAATGCTGCTAATGCCTTGGTACTTACCATTTTCTTCAATTCATCTTCCGGAAGAACTTCAATCTTCTGAATTTCATGAGAAGTTCTAAATCCGTCAAAGAAGTGTACAAAAGGAAGAGAAGATTTAATAGCTGATAAATGTGCTACTGCTCCAAGATCCATCGCCTCCTGAACACTTGCAGAAGCAAGCATGCAGAAACCGGTTTGTCTTACTGCCATAACATCTTGCTGATCTCCAAAAATAGAAAGAGCATGAGTTGCAAGACTTCTTGCTGAAACGTGGAATACAGCAGGAAGCATCTCACCTGCAATCTTATACATGTTAGGAATCATAAGCAGCAATCCCTGGGATGCCGTGAATGTAGAAGTTAAAACTCCGGCCTGCAGAGAACCGTGAACAGCTCCGGACGCACCGCCTTCGCTCTCCATCTCAATGACCTTAACAGTTTCTCCAAACAAGTTTTTCCTTCCAAATGCCGCCCATTCGTCTATATGCTCAGCCATTGGTGATGACGGAGTAATAGGGTAAATTGCAGCAAGTTCGCTAAACAAATAGGCTACGTGTGCAGCAGCCTGATTACCATCGCAGGTAATAAATTGTTTTTCTTTTGCCATATCAAAAAATTAGTGTTATTCTTTAATTCTTACAAATTTAGGCCCAAAGATACTGATTTATTAGGGTTAAAACAAGTTAAAAAAACATTGGCATAATTTTTATGCAGTATTTCATATCTCACTTCGTTTTATCAGTGACTTTGTGGTTAAAGTTAAAAGAAAATCCGAAGCTTTTCGGTAGTGATAAGGGGTTATAAATGAGAAATGTTGACAGTATTCCATTCAACAAGCCGTATTTTACGGGCTTGGAAATGGGTTTTATTGAGGACTCTTTTAGGAGGGGTCATACTAGCGGCAACGGGTACTACACCCGCTTATGCCAACAGTTTTTTGAGAAAAAACTGAATGAGGATCCGCATCAGCACCGTGCTCTTTTCCGGAGTAAGGATATTTTTGGCACACCAAAGTGTTTGCTCACTACCTCTTGCACGGATGCGCTTGAAATGTGTGCAATACTGTCGGGAGTAAAAAATGGTGATGAGGTAATAGTCCCGTCATATACTTTTGTCTCTACCGCTCTGGCTTTTGCAAGGCAGGGGGCAAAAATAGTCTTTGCAGATAGCAGATTGGATAACCCGAATATTGATGAATCCAGACTGGAGGATTTGATAACAAAACGTACAAAGGTGATTGCAGTTGTGCATTATGCAGGTGTGGCTTGTGATATGGAGAAGATAATGCAGATTGCACGTAAATATAATCTGGTTGTTGTTGAGGATTGTGCACAGGCAATTTACACAAGCTATAAGGGAGTTCCTCTAGGAAGCATAGGGGACCTTGCCGCTTTCTCTTTTCATGAAACAAAGAATATCCAGTGCGGAGAAGGAGGGATGTTAGTTGTTAATAATGAGAAGTTTAAAAAAGACGCCGAGATTGTTTGGGAAAAGGGGACAAACCGCAGCCAGTTTTTCCGCGGAGAGGTTAACAAGTATGGTTGGGTTGGGAACGGTTCATCTTTTCTTGCTTCTGAATGTACCGCCGCTTTCTTGTGGGGTCAGCTGCAAAAGATAGATGAAATACAGCATCAGAGAAGAATCTTATGGAGAACCTATTATAAGGCATTTAAGTATAGTTCAGATGATGCTATTTTGGGTAGTCACGGGATAATTATTCCGTCTTTGCCAGCTTATGCCTACAATAACGCGCACATATTTTATCTTGTCTG
>DAIRSJ010000033.1:0-3598 GCA_036804445.1 Candidatus Egerieousia sp. | reverse complement strand
TTATGATTTTACACTTTGTAAATGACGAAAAGATAATCAACCGAACGGTTGAAATGTTTGAGGAGCAATTCCCGGGAGAGAATATTTTTGTGGTAGCCAATAGGCTGCACCATCCTTTCAAGTGTGTTAAAGGAGCTCCCTGTATCTATTCCAGGGGTGAGTTTTTGCGGGGGATTGAAGATTTTTCAACTCCCGACAGAATATATATTCATCTTCTAAATAAGCGGAAAATCAGTCTCTTGCGTAGTATGAACCTAAAGCGTCTTAAAGAGAACGGGGTTAAAATCTATTGGATTATCTGGGGGCTTGATTTGTACAATAATCTTTTGGAGCCGGCCGGGTTTAAAATTTATGATATTAACTCTCTTTCAATTGCGGGATTGCATCCCTCCGTTGGAAATTTTTTTGCATTTGTCGGAAGGTTAAATAGAAAGTTTTCTGCAAATATCATTGTGCGATTTGTGCAAAAGTATGTGGATTATATAGTTACGGATACTACCGAGAATGATTATGATTATCTTGTTAAGTATTACCCATCTCTTGCAGGTAAGCCCCGTAAAGATTTTTTCTACTATCCTTTGGATGTTGTTCTGGGGGAGGATTTGCATAAAAGCCTGCTGAAGTCTGATAATGAGGTGATAGATAACGGCGGTGTCTGCGGCGGTGCTTGTGGCGGCAATGGCGACAGCAGTGCAGGTAATGGCAGCGTCAGCAATGGGGGCGGGAATATTATCATTGGAAATTCCGGCTCCGCATCCAATAATCATCTTTATGCAATGAGCAAAATAGCGGATCTCAATCTTGGAGCAAGAAAAATCTACGTTCCGTTAAGTTATTCATGTATAAAGCGTTATGTCAGATGCGTGCTTTATGGAGGGCGCAAGTTGTTTGGCAACAGGTTCTGTCCGCTTTTGGATTTTATGCCCCTGCAGGAGTATAATAAATTGCAGATGAGTATAAGCGTAGCTTTGTATGGCAATTGGCGGCAAGAAGCTGTCGGGAATATACTGGTATTTCTTTTTATGGGGACAAAAGTTTTTCTCTCCAGGCGCAATCCGGTTTATGAATGGGCGCTGTTTCATGGGCTGAAAGTCTTTGAGCTGGAGGGGATTACACAAGAGCAGCTGGATACTCCGCTGACTGCTTCTGAGAAAATTTCCAACAGGGAGATTGTAAAAAATTCATTTACTAAAGAGCGGCTGCTTAAGCTGATAAGAGATTTGTAGTTTAATAAATGATTGATGATGCCGCGTTTGTGGCAGGTAAGCAATTAGAAAATTATTCGAATTTTGTTGAACATGGGATTTTATTAATTCCGTTGGGAGTTTGGATTATGTGATTGAGCTTTGTGTTGTTGCGGATTTCCCTGTTATGTTGCAGCGTCTCCGGCGTTTTGTAAGGACGCTTATGATCCAGGTGAAGCAGAATTGCCGAATAACGTATCTGCTTGGATTTAATTTTCATATTAAAGAGCCTCTCACCAAATTCCCGGTCTTGTCCGCCGTAATGCATATCCTCATTATAGCCGTTGACGGCAAGCATATCTGCTCTCCATCCCGATGCATTGCATCCATTCCATGTTGCCTTTGCGGGAGTGATAAAATTCATGAACTTGCAGAAAGAGGGACACTGTATCAGCTTGGTACACTTAAAGTTCCACTTGAGCCCCTGCGCCCTGAGCCATTTGTACCTGAAGGCATTGCCGGATTCTACATCCGCGCGGCCGAGACTCTTGCTGATATCCATCGGGAGTCTTAAGTATCCTCCCGACAGTATGTAATTTTTCTCTGCATAACGCTCATGAGTTGCAATGAAATCTTTGCGCGGCACGCAGTCCTGGTCTGTAAAAATCAAGTACTCTGCGCCGGCCGCAACCAGCGCTTTGTTTAAAATTTTTGACTTTTGGAATCCCCTGTCTTCCTGCCAGATATGCTTGATTGGAAGAGTGCCTTTAAAACTTTCAATGAGCTGCCTGGTCTCATCCCGGCTGCCGTCATCCGCAATTAAAATTTCATCCGCCTGCCTTGTCTGGTTAAGATAGCCCCACAAGGTTTTCTCCAGCCACTCCGGGTTATTGTATGTAGATATGATTACTCCTATTTTCAAAAAGTACAAGGTCTTTAAAAGTGTGACGCCGTCTTTAATTAATAACGGCGTCTTTTATTTAAATTTATTGTTTACCGGAAATGATTGTGCCTTCCGGTGCAAGTTTCTTTACAAGTCCTTGAAGGACGGAGCCGGGACCAAGTTCTACAAATTCATTGGCGCCGTCTTTGATCATGTTCTCAACTATCTGAGCCCAGCGTACCGGATGTGTAAGCTGGATTAGCAAGTTCTTTTTTATTTCTGCAGGGTCTGAATGCGGCTGTGCATCAACATTCTGGTATACAGGACATACAGGCTTGCTGATTTGTGCTTTCTCAATTGCTTCTGCAAGTTCTATGCGCGCAGGTTCCATGCAGGGTGAGTGGAATGCCCCTCCAACTACTAATGGGACAATGCGTTTTGCACCCGCTGCTTTCATGGCTTCGCCGGCCATTGCAACTGCCTCAATTTCACCGCTTATGACGACCTGTCCGTGAGAATTGTAGTTTGCTGCTACAACAATTCCGGGCGTTTGTTTGCAAATCTCTTCAATCTTTGCATCATCCATTCCAATAACAGCAGCCATTGTAGATGGCTTAAGTTCACACGCTTTCTGCATTGCAAAGGCGCGCTTTGCAACCAGTTGAAGGCCCTCCTCAAAGCTCAGGCCGCCGGCTGCTGTCAACGCAGAAAACTCTCCGAGTGAATGACCAGCAACCATATCGGGCTTAAAATCTTCCAGGCATTTTGCAAGAGCAACAGAATGAACAAAAATTGCGGGCTGCGTAACCTTTGTTTGCTTAAGCTCTTCCGCGGTGCCGTTGAACATAATGTCCACAAGATTGAACCCCAGAATATCATTTGACTCATCAAACAACTTCTTGGCCAGCGGATTACTGTTGTACAGCTCCCGGCCCATTCCTGTAAATTGTGCCCCTTGTCCGGGGAAAACGTATGCTTTCATATTTTTATTTTTTTCTCGACAGTTTTTAATTCTTTTTCTCGATATTTTTAACTCTCTTTTTTAAAAAATCTCTCTTTATATGCTATGAGAATCTTATTAAGTTTAAAAATGCTCATTGCTGAGGTCTGACAAAGATAAATAAAATATATAACTTTGCCTGCCGCGCGGTACTGCTATGCAGATCGTGCCATACGGCCGGCTTCTTGAGTTCCGGCAGCACCTCGCCCCCCTAGTCTAATGGATAGAATTCGAGATTCCGGTTCTCGCGGTAGCGGTTCGATTCCGCTGGGGGGCACAAATATCTGTCGCGTCTTTAATACCAATAGTCTTATAATAACTAATATGCATAATAAGTTAAGCTTGATTAAAATTTCCGGGAAGATGTTAGTTGCAATTTCATCCTCTTTAATGCTTTGTTGTCCTGTATTCGCTTTAAATGCGCAACAAGTTGATAAACAGTCAAATATGCGTATCATGCAAAGCCAATCAAATGCGCATGCCGTATCAAGTCAATTAAATCAGCAAACTGTGCCAAATCAATCAAATGTG
>DAIRSJ010000032.1:0-18021 GCA_036804445.1 Candidatus Egerieousia sp. | reverse complement strand
GTGTTAAGCCTGCCGCTAGCGTTCATCCTGAGCCAGGATCAAACTCTTCATTGTATATGTTATATTCTTCTAAGTTGATTCCGTAGCTCCTTTCTTATTATAAGAAATTTGACGCTCGAAAAATAAGTGGATCTCGTCAAAGACTCCACCTACCAAACTGTTTAAAGTTTGCTGCTTGTTTCTATGTTTCAACGAACTTTCCGCTCCGTTATTTCCGAAACGGGCTGCAAAGGTAATCAACTTTTTCTTACCCGCAAATTTTTTGCAATTTTTTTTTCACATGTTAAGATTTGGTAAGATTTAGTGTAGCGCATATACAGGAAATAAAAATTTTAATACCTTTGCGCCGGATGAAAAATACGGAAAAACAATTACAATCTAACACTCCGGTCAGACGCGTCCGATCTTGAATGCCCTCGCAGCCGCTTTAAAAGAGCGGGGCGCAGACTGGCATTATTCTATTTCTGAAAGTTTAACTTTCAGCTCAACAATTTAAAAATCAAAGTTTTAAATCATCCCACACAGGGAAAATATTGTATCATAACTTATAGTCTGTAATTAAAAACGAAAGATGAAAATTAACATCTATGTTGCTAACGAGAGCCATCAGAAGTATGCAGAAGAAATTGTAAATCTGATGTACATTTCCGCCCAGGAACGCGGAACCGGAATAGCAAAAAGATCTCCTGAATATGTGAAGGAGAAAATGAGAGACGGCAAGGCCGTTATTGCCTTGGCTGAAGACGGAACCTTTGCAGGTTTCTCATACATAGAGACTTGGAGCCATACAAAGTTTGTAGCAAACTCCGGTCTTATTGTATCGCACCAGTTTAGAAAAACAGGTCTTGCAAAAAGAATTAAGAATAAGATTTTTGAACTCTCAAGGACCATGTACCCGTTTGCAAAAATTTTTAGTATCACTACCGGACTGGCTGTAATGAAGATAAATACGGAAATGGGGTATCATCCCGTTCCGTTCTCAGAACTTACGGATGATAAGGACTTCTGGATGGGCTGTCAGGGCTGCAGAAATTTTGATATTCTGCAGCGCAACAATTTTAAAATGTGCTTGTGCACCGCTCTACTTTATGACCCGTCAAAAGAAGTAAAAAAAGAGAAAACGTCGGGAGGTTTTATATCATTGGTGACCAGCGGTGTAAAACATCCTTTGAAAACAATTGGAAAAACAATAAAGCATCTTAAAATGATGTAATAACTATCGTGATAAACAGTATATCAAATAAATACAATATAATCACGATAGATTAATTTAGAATTATTAACCGTACATAAATTTAAAGAAATGAGTAAAAAAGTTGTTTTGGCATTTAGCGGGGGTCTGGATACTTCCTTTTGCGTCCCCTATTTAAAAGAGCAAGGGTATGAAGTTCACACGGTAATGGTAAACACCGGAGGTTTTGACAGCAAGGAAGTTGCAAGGATTGAAAAAAGAGCAAAAGATTTGGGAGCGGCAAGTCATACCACCGTTGATGCTGTTGACACGTATTACCAAAAAGGTATAAAGTATCTGATTTTTGGCAATGTACTTAAAAATGACACCTACCCTCTAAGCGTCAGTTCAGAGAGAATTTTCCAAGCGCTTGAAGTTCTTAAATTAGTAAAAAAGCTTAAGGCTGAATATGTTGCACACGGCAGCACCGGCGCCGGCAATGACCAGGTAAGGTTTGACGTTGTGTTTAATGTTCTGGCACCGGACGTAAAAATCATCGCCCCAATAAGAGAGCACTCGTTTCAAAGAAAATACGAGATTGATTACCTTGTAAAACATGGTTTTGATTTTTCTTGGTCAAAGAGCAAATACTCTATTAATCAAGGCATTTGGGGCAGCAGCATAGGAGGAGTAGAGACACTTTCATCAGACGGTTACCTTCCGGAAGAAGCATATCTTCACCATGCCGACAAGCAAGGCACAGAGAAACTTTCCATTGAATTTATGAAGGGAGAGATTGTTGGAGTTAACGGAAAGAAGATGGATTCCGTTAGTGCTATAAGAGAAGTTGCAAAACATGCAAACGCTTATGGAATAGGGCGTGACATTCATATTGGTGATACTATTATTGGTATAAAAGGAAGGGTTGGATTTGAAGCTGCCGCACCTCTTGTAATCATTAAGGCGCATCATCTTTTGGAAAAACACGTACTTGTAAAAGGGCAGCTAAATTGGAAAGATCATATTTCAATTTATTATGGACAGCTTATGCATGAGGCTCAGTATCTGGACCCTACGGCAAGAGATATGGAGGCTTTTCTGGAGAGCACGCAAAAGAATGTTACGGGCACTGTTGACGTTCTGTTAAGACCATATTGTTTCTTTGTACTTGGCTGCAAGAGCAAATATGATTTAATGAATTCTAATTTTGGCGCATACGGAGAACTTAATAAATCCTATACGGGAGAGGATGTTATAGGCTTTACAAAGGTCACTTCCAATCCTCTTAAGATTTACTACAGCCTGCATAATGAAAAATAAAATGATAAAAGCTGCAATAGCGGGAGGAACGGGTTATACCGCAGGTGAGACAATAAGAATATTGTTATATCATCCTGATGTAGAGATTGTTTCTGTCTTAAGCACGACAAGTGTCGGCGAGGCTGTGACTTCCGTTCACAGGGACCTGCTGGGAGAAACGGATATAAAATTCACAGACAAATTGAATGACCCGGATGTACTGTTTCTCTGTCTTGGTCACGGCTTATCCAGAGAATTCATTGATACTCATAATATTCCCGACAGGTGTAAAGTTATTGACCTAGGCAGCGATTTTAGAATTGACTCATCCTATAAGGAGAGAAATTTTGTCTATGGACTAACGGATCAGAACAGAGATTTGATTAAAAAAGCAAATAATATTGCTAATCCGGGCTGTTTTGCAACCGCCATTCAAAACGCAATAATACCTATCGCAAGTGCAGGATTGCTTTGCGGTGAAGTCCACGCAACAGGAATAACCGGATCTACTGGAGCCGGTAAAAAGCCGTCATCTACAAGCCATTTCAGCTGGAGGGACAACAACATTTCCATATATAAGTTATTTAATCATCAACACTTGGGAGAGATAAAAAATAATCTCCAGCACATTCTTGAACTAAATAATCCTAAAGGACATGAAGGCGGCGTACCGCAAATTAATTTTGTTCCGATGAGAGGAGATTTTACGCGCGGAATTTTTGCAAGCGTATATACAAAATGGAAGGGCTCGGACCAGAAACTTGAAGAAGCCGTACAGCTATATAGAGATTTTTACAAAGACTCTCCCTTTACGTTTGTAAGCGATGACGACATTTCTCTCAAAGAAGTGGTGAACACAAACAAAGCGCTGATTCATGTTGAACTTCACAATGGATATATCCACATTGCATCTGTTATAGATAATCTTGTGAAAGGCGCTGCAGGACAAGCTGTGGAAAACATGAATCTGATGTTCGGACTGCCTGAAACAGAGGGTTTGAAATTTAAGCCAAGCGCATTTTAAGTTAATAAAGAGATGATTATGGTTCTAAGCAAATAATTGAAAGAGATGGCAAAAAATAAAATTGAAAAAATAGTTACGGCAAGTGATGTCGGAAATTTGGAAAAGGCACTTAGGAAGGCAATGCGCATGAAAAAGCATCCTTTTGATTTTAAGATACTTGGAGAGGATAAAACAATGCTTCTTGTTTTCTTCAACTCCAGCCTTAGGACAAGGCTGAGCACTCAGAAGGCAGCGCTCAATCTTGGGATGAATGTAATGGTACTGGATATCAACCAGGGCGCATGGAAATTGGAGACAGAAAGGGGAGTTGTGATGGATGGTGACAAAAGCGAGCATATTCTGGAAGCGATCCCCGTAATGGGCTCATATTGCGATATCATCGGCGTCCGTTCTTTTGCCGGGTTGCAAAACAAAGATGATGACTACTCGGAGAAAATTCTTAATCAGTTTATCAAATACAGCGGACGTCCCGTGATTAGCATGGAATCTGCAACCCGTCATCCGATGCAAGCTTTTGCGGATTTAATTACAATCAATGAGTATAAGAAAACCGTGTGTCCAAAAGTTGTAATGAGCTGGGCTCCTCATCCTAAGGCACTTCCACAGGCAGTGCCCAATTCTTTTGCTGAATGGATTCTTGCCGCAGGATATGAATTGGTAATTACGCAACCTCACGGTTATGAACTTGATTCCGCAATAACAAAAGGTGCAAAAATAGAATATGACCAGGAGAAAGCTTTTAAAGGGGCGGATTTTATTTACGGGAAAAACTGGTCTGCATATGAGGATCAAAATTATGGAAAGGTTATTTGCACGGACAGAGATTGGACTATAGATTCTAGAAAAATGGCTCTGACAAACAACGCCTATTTTATGCACTGTCTTCCTGTAAGAAGGAACATGATTGTAACAGATGACGTTATTGAGAGCAAAAATTCTCTTGTTATTCCTGAGGCCGCAAATAGAGTTGTATCAGCTCAAACCATTATATGTAAGATACTTGAGCAATTTTAACATCAGAATAATAAAGGACAAAAAGGCAGAAGATAGACTGTCGGGATAAAAATGGAAAATTTGAAAGTAATAAAGATTGGCGGCAATGTGATAGACAAACCGGAGACTCTGGAAAGATTTTTGGATAATTTTTGTTGTATTGCCGGGCCAAAAATTCTGATTCACGGCGGAGGTGCGGTTGCAACAGAACTGGCAAAAAAGTTGGACATAGAAGTTAAGATGGTTGAAGGCAGAAGAATCACAGACGGTTCCATGCTTAAGCTAGTAACAATGGTGTATGCAGGCTTGATTAACAAGCAATTAGTAGCATCATTGCAAAAGCGCGGATGTGATGCAATCGGTCTCTGCGGGGCGGACGGAAATACGGTTCCGGCATGCAGGCGCAAAGATGAACAAATTGACTGGGGATTTGTTGGAGATGTAACATCTCCTGACATAAATACAAGATTGATAGATGATTTCATCAGAAGCAACATGGTTCCGGTATTTTGCGCAATTACTCATGATTGCAACGGATCCCTTCTAAACACAAATGCCGATACAATGGCAAGAGAAATTGCAGCCGCGATGTCATCCATATATAATGTTGAACTAATATACTGCTTTGAAAAACAAGGAGTTCTTTTGAACCCGGATGATGACAACAGTGTAATTCCGCTTATCACAAAAGAGAGTTTCTCCAAGATGAAAGAGAGCGGACAGGTCTCCGGAGGTATGATACCAAAACTTGATAACGCTTTTAAGGCTTTGGAAAATGGAGTTAAAAGAGTTGTCATAAAACATGCAGACAATTTACTGGAAGGGAAGAAAACGGATATAATTTTAAAAGATTTTGATGAATAACACACTGGAAATAAAAGAATTATCAGACAAAGCAATTTGCCTGCTAAAGGAAATTATCAAAATTCCCGCATGTTCTTTTGAGGAGGAAAAAAAGAGCGATTATCTTTTTAAATACATATTAGGGGAGGCAGAAGCGGTTAACAAAAATACAAACGCTGCAAGCCTTAAAACTATTACCAAGTTGCAAAAATCAAAAATAAAGTATGCAAGTATGGTAACCGTAAAACGTATTGGCAACAACATCATTGCATACAGAAATGATTTTTCCAAAGATAAAAAGACACTCATGCTATCTGCTCATATAGACACTGTTAAAGCGGCGGATAGTTATACCGTTGACCCTTATGGCGCAAATGAAAAGGGAGATAAAATAATTGGACTTGGAAGCAATGATGACGGAGCGGGGCTGGTTTCTCTTACAGAAACTTTTTTCTATTTCTGCCGTCACAACGCAAATGTGAACATTTTGCTTGCACTTTCTACTGAAGAAGAGCGCAGCGGAAAAGGAGGCATGACGTCTATAATCAAAGAGTTACACAAATCTGCAAATAAAAATATAAAACCGGACTTTGCAATTGTCGGAGAACCGACTCAAATGAATCCCGCTATAGCAGAGAGAGGCCTGCTGGTTCTGGACGGAGTTGCAACAGGCAAGAGCGGACATGCTGCAAGAAATGAAGGCATCAATGCTCTCTACATTGCAGCAGATGATATTCAAGTGCTGCGCAACTACAAATTCAAGAGAAATTCAAAATTGATGGGAGACGTAAAACTGACTGTTACACAGATAAATGCAGGAACAGCGCATAATGTAGTTCCCGACAGCTGCACATTTGTAATTGACATTCGCCCTACTGAAAAATATGAGAATGAGGAGATATGGAAAATGCTGCAGAAAAATGTAAAGAGCAAGCTTACTCCGCGCAGCCTTGAGCACAAAGTCTCATCAACTCCGGCAAATCATCCGTTGCTTAAATGCATTAAAAAACAAGGACTTAAACCGTTTATTTCCCCTACTTCCTCAGACTGGACAAGGATGGACATACCTGCAATAAAAATGGGTCCGGGAGATTCTGCAAGAAGTCACAGGGCGGATGAATTCATATTCAAGAGAGAAATTAAAGACGGAATTAAAAAATACATAGATTTTATAAACTCACTGTAAAATGGCAACACTCTGGAACAAAGGCACTAACGCAACAAAAACCGTAGAAGATTTCACTACAGGCAAAGACAGAGAACTGGACTTGCGTCTTGCAAAATATGACGTTATCGGTTCCAAGGCACACATAAAAATGCTGCAGAAAATCGGACTGCTAAAATCAGAAGAGGAGAGAAAACTTCAGAAAGGACTTGATGAAATTTTGGGCGAAATATCTTGCGGAAAATTCAAACTGGCAAATGATGTAGAAGACATACATTCGCAGGTGGAGCTGCTTCTTACCAAGAGGTTGGGAACTATCGGAAAGAAAATACATTCCGGACGTTCCCGTAATGACCAGGTGCTTGTAGACCTTAAACTGTTCTTTAAACAAGAGTGTGAAGTTGTCAGAGATGAAGTACTGGAACTATTTAACACCCTACAAAAGCTGAGTGAAAAATACAAAGACATAATACTGCCGGGATACACTCATTTTCAGATTGCTATGCCATCATCGTTTGGCCTTTGGTTTGGAGCGTACGCAGAAACCCTTGCAGATGACATGCTCATGCTAAGGGCGGCTCATTCAATAGCTGATCAAAATCCTCTTGGAAGTGCGGCTGGGTATGGAAGTTCTTTCCCTCTGGACAGGGAAATGACCGCAAACCTGCTTGGTTTTAAAACCCTAAGTTACAATTCTATAGCGGCACAACTAGGAAGAGGTAAAACAGAAAAGGCATTGGCCTCGGCGATAGGTCAGATTGCAGGAACAATAAATAAACTTGCAGAGGATTGCTGCATCTACATGTGTCCAAATTTCGGATTCATAAAATTTCCCGATGAGCTGACTACGGGCAGCAGCATAATGCCGCACAAAAAAAATCCGGATGTATGGGAAATAATGCGCGGAAATTGTAATATTATACAAGCTGCTCAAAATGAGATCAGCATGATGACCACAAATCTTCCCCACGGATACCACAGAGATTACCAGCTGTTAAAAGAAATTATATTTCCCGCCTTGGAAAAAATGCATTCATCACTTAAGATGGCAAAATACATGCTTGAGAATATTTCTGTAAATGAGGATATTCTAAAAGATTCAAAATACGAGGTAATGTTCACCGTAGAAGAAGTTAATCAACTTGCAGCTGCCGGGACTCCGTTCCGCGATGCATATAAAACCGTCGGGATGAAAGTGAATAAAGGCAATTATAAATTTGACGGCAAAAGAGATAAGAACGGACGCATCACAGTAAGTTCACTAAGACACACGCACTCCGGAAGTATTGGAAATCTGTGCAATAAAGAGATAAAAAAGAAAATGCAGCAGGCTTTGTTTTAGCCGCTGCATTACTCCAAAATCTACCTTTTTTGCAGAAATCAATCTGCAAAAATCTTTACTCGTCGTCAATCATCTGACCGTTTCCATTGTACCATTCAGATTGCAAAAGGGTGAAATCATTATCCGCCTGTAATTTTACAGTACAGGAATATTTTTTGCACCAGTCTTTTACAATGCTATGGAACAAACCCTTACGTTTAGAAAGGTATGCCTCCATGATTGGGTTAACTTTAAGAATAAAAGATTTGATTTTTCTCTCTTTAACGTAGTAAGCCAATTGTCTCTCCAGAGCTTCATCAGCCAAAATACTTGGCGCAATTTCTCCGGTTCCGTGACACATCGGACACTTCTCGTTAACGCTAATTTCCGTTGCCGGTCTTACCCTCTGTCTGGTGATTTGCATTAGGCCAAACTTGGTCAGAGGCAGAACATTATGTTTAGCTCTGTCACTCTGCATTAAGTCTTGCATATGTTTGAACAACTTCATCTTGTTCTCATTTTCCTCCATATCTATGAAGTCAATGATCACGATGCCGCCCAAATCCCTGAGCCTCATTTGCCTTGCGATCTCATCTGCCGCGTGCATATTTACCTCAAAGGTATTCTCTTCCTGATCAATGCCTTTCTTGGCTCTTATACCGCTATTAACATCCACAACATTCAAGGCCTCAGTGTGTTCTATAACAAGATATGCACCCTGCTTAATAGGAACTACTTTACCAAATGACCCTTTTATTTGTCTTGTGACATCAAAGACATCCATGATCGGCTCTTCACCCTTATATAGCCTTACAATTTTATCCTGCTGAGGAGCAATTGTATCTACATAAGAACGAACCTCATTGTAAACGGCCTCATCATTCACTTCAACACTTGAAAATGAGTCATTTAAAAGATCTCTTAATATTGTTGTGGTCTTGCTGTTTTCAGAAAACAGCAGTTTGGGAGGCTTAGCTCCCAATAGTTTTTTACAGCCGCTCTCCCATTTCTGAATTAAAGCATGAAGCTCTGCGTCAAGAATAGCAGCCTTCTTTCCCTCAGCTGCAGTTCTAATAATGACGCCGTAATTCTTTGGCAGTATGCTCTGAACCAGACGTTCCAATCGTCTTTTTTCTTCCTTGGAATAAATTTTTTGGGATATGCTCACTTTTTGTGCAAAAGGAAGCAGTACAATATTTCTTCCGGCAATTGAAATTTCCGCCGTCAGTCTGGAGCCCTTTGTAGAAATGGGCTCCTTAACTATCTGGACAATAACAGATTGTCCCGGCGTTAAAACATCTTCTATTTTACCCTCCTTCTCCAGGATAGGTCCAATTCTGACACTAGAGTAAAGGGATTTCAAATCCCTATTGGGATTAACCTGTTTAGCAAAGTAATCAAAGGCTTTAAAATTCAATCCAAGATCCAGATAGTGAATAAAAGCATCCTTATTGTCGCCTATATCTACAAAGGCGGCATTAAGAGCCGGCATCACCTTTTTAACTCTTCCCAGATAGACATCCCCTACCTGATAAGAAGAGCCGTTATTCTGCTCTTTATTAAGCTCTATCAGCCGATGATCCTCCAGCAGAGCAATGGTTATCTCCGCGGGGCTAACATCTATGATTAAATCCTTCTCCATATCAAAAAAATAATCTAAAGCAGAACGAATCTGCTTTAGATTAAACTTCTATCTACAGACACATAAGATACCTGCTACTTACGCTTCTTATGTCTGTTCTTGCGCAGACGCTTCTTGCGTTTGTGAGTGGCCATCTTATGCCCCTTTCTTTTCTTTCCGCTTGGCATAATTACTTTCTTCCGCCTTTAACCTTGCTCATGAATACCTTAGCAGGCTTGAAAGCAGGGATGTTGTGAGCAGGGATAATTAATGTTGTGTTCTTTGAAATGTTTCTAGCAGTCTTCTTTGCTCTCTTCTTAATAACGAAAGAACCAAAGCCGCGTAGATAAACGTTCTTTCCTTTAGCCAGGGAATCTTTAACGCTCCCCATGAATTCTTGAATTACACGTTGTACGGCAACCTTCTCCATTCCGGTTTCCTTAGCAACTTCATTAATGATATCAGCTTTTGTCATAATTGATAAAAATTAATTGATTAGTTAAAATTTTTGTGGCACAAAAGTAGTCTAATTTTCTTGATTAACAAAACAATAAGCCGATATTTTTCCCTTTTTTTAAACATTTTTTCAACATTCCGGATTTATGGCTACCTTTGATTGTGAGAATTTTACGGGTGAAGAGATTCCTTTTTTTGGCGCTGTTTATGTGTTTTCCAGCCGCCTTGACAGCCCAAAATATCTATATTTCAGATATTTATATAAGCGGCAATAGCATTACAAAAGACAAAATTATCCTCAGGGAATTGCCTTTCAGCAGGGGTATTACCATTAGCGAACCGGATCTTAAGGATGCGATAGAAAAAGCCCGGCAAAATTTGATGAACATTTCTCTATTTAACTATGTTACTATAACATACCAGCCATCCGGCTACTCCTTTATTACTGCTCACGACAGTTTATCATCGTCAAGAGATTCCTCAAAAACTGCAAATTCATGCTCGCAGACTGCCGCGGACAAAATGAGCTGCAACATACCAAACGGCACAATTCCTTATGTAATAATGATTTCCGTTGAAGAAAGGTGGTATTTGTGGCCTCTTTTTGATGTAAAACTTGAGGATAGAAATCTAAGTTCATGGGTTAAAAAAATGGACGCAAAAAAGATTACTTATGACGTTGGCGGCAAAATGGACAATGTTTGGGGTCTTGGGCACAAATTTACGGTTCAGGGCTCATTTGGTTACGAACAGGGAATAACCGCATATTACAATAACATGGCACTTAACAAAGCAAGTACGTCATATATTAACTTATCTGCTTATGCGCTATTTAACAAGAACGTGGATTACATAACAGTGGGAGACAAGCAGCAAAGACTAAAGAGCAATAACCTTCTTAAAAAAACTGAGGGCGTTAAGGTAACCTACATGTACCGTCCGCACATAAGAACCAGACACATGCTGTCTTTGGAATACTGTTTTGCCTCTGTAAAGGACTCTATATTAATAGCTAACCCGGAATACTGGGGCGTAAACAGCAGGTTTAGCAGGAAATTTATTTTAACATATTCATATAGCCTGGACCAGAGGAATTATATATACTATCCGACAAGCGGTTATTATATAAGCGGTTCCGCACAACTTGCGGAGAGCAATAATTTTGACTTTGTTTATTGGAATACAAACATTGACCTGCAATATTATAAACAGCTAGGAGAGAGATGGTTCTGGGGTTCAACCCTAGATATTTCCGCCTCTATGAAAAACCATGCATCTTACATGTATGACCAGGCAATTGGTTATCAAACAGCAAGTCTTACAGGATATGATTTATATGTCATTGACGGTCAGCACTATTTCAGTTATAATAACGCAATCAGGTTTTGCATTCTGCCAAAAAAAGTTGTACAACTTCACATTCTCAAAAAATGGAATAAAGTAAATAAGCCCAATTTTACAATTTACGGAACATTAAAGTTTGATACAGGCTACGTATGGCAGGATCATCATAGAGAAAAGAATTCATTATCAAACAGTTTACTGTTTGGTTCAGGAATAGGTATTGATGTGCTCACATACTACGATATTATATTTAACGTTGGATATGCAATCAACAAGAAGGGCACAGGCGGTTTTACATTCGGATTCAAGGCTCCCATTTACTAGGGACCAAATTCTCCTGCAAAAAACAATGTTAGTATCTTGCATTTATGGCACAGAGATTGACTTTCTATGTGTAAAATATCAAAAACAGAGGCATTTCCGCAATTACAGCGGATAAAGGTCTGCTGTTTCTGACAATTTGACATAAGAAATTTAGATTAGAAAGAAAGGAGACAAAAAAATGAAATTTGACGAATCACTACTCAATCAGCTTGAGAGCGGAGATGTTAACATACTTCCTGTAATGAGCATAGACGGCAGTTCAAAATTGAATCAGCTGGAGTTGCCCAATACATTGCCAATTCTGGCACTGCGTGATGCCGTGCTTTTTCCGGGGACAGTCCTTCCAATCACGGTAGGAAGAGACAAGTCCATGAAACTTGTGCGCGCATTATACAAAACCACTAAGATTATCGGCACTGTTACTCAGATAGATATAAAGAAAGAAGACCCGGCTCAAATAGATTTGTACGAAATCGGAACATCCGCAAAAATCCTTAAGTTGATAGAAATGCCTGACGGTGGTGTGACTGCTGTCTTGCAGGGAATTAAAAGGTTCAAACTTAATCAGATAATCGCGACGGACCCGTATCTTCTTGGAACTGTCGAGAACTTGACAGATATCTTTGCGGATATAAAAATTGATAAAGACGCAGAGGCCCTTTCCGACTCTATTAAGGAGTCTGCACTGTACATCTTAAAGATGAGTCCGCACCTTCCTCAGGAGGCGGAGTTTGCAATTAAAAATATCGAATCATTTGAGTTTCTTATAAACTTTATTTCTGTTAGTCTGGAGGACCAGACAACAACGGACAAGATGGGATTGCTTGCAGAAGGAGATGTAAAACAAAGAGCGTATAAACTACTTGCATTACTGAACAAGCAGATTGAAATTCTAAAAATCAAGAATGACATTCAGCAAAAGGTAAAGACGGAAATTGACCAGCAGCAAAGGGAGTATTATCTTAATAATCAGCTTAAAACCATTCAGGAAGAGTTAGGCATGGATAACAATAACAAGGACCTGAATGATTTGAGAAAAAAGGCAGCCGATAAAAAGTGGCCGGATTACGCAAAGAAGGAGTTTGAAAAGAGTGCCGCAAGGTTGGAGAAGGTCAATCCAAGCTCTCCTGATTATAATGTTGAACTGAATTACCTTGAATTTTTGGTTAGTCTTCCATGGAATGAAACCACTCAGGATAACTTGGATTTAAAACATGCTCAAAAAGTTCTGGACGATGATCATTACGGTTTGGACAAGGTCAAGGAAAGAATCATGGAATTCCTTGCTGTTCTGAAACTTAGAGGAAACATGAAGTCCCCTATCATTTGTCTTTACGGCCCCCCGGGGACAGGTAAAACATCTCTTGGAAAATCTATCGCAAAAGCGCTTGGAAGAAAATACCAGAGAATTTCTCTTGGAGGTTTGCATGATGAATCGGAAATCAGAGGACACCGCAAAACCTATATTGGAGCAATGCCGGGAAGAATTATGCAGGCTATTAACAGATCAGGTTCATCTAACCCCGTAATTGTTTTGGATGAAATTGACAAAGTTAGCAGCGATTATCACGGAGATCCCGCCTCTGCCTTACTGGAGGTGCTTGATCCTGAGCAGAATGTAACGTTCCATGATAATTATCTGGATATAGATTATGATCTGTCGAGAGTTTTATTTATTACCACGGCAAATAACATCGGCACTATTCATTCTGCGCTAAAAGACAGAATGGAAATGATACAGCTTTCCGGTTATCTTGCAGAAGAAAAGTATCATATTGCTAAAGACTATTTGGTTCCAAAACAAATTGAGGCCCACGGTCTTAAAGATGAACAGCTGAAATTTGGAGACGGCGCCATTGAGGAAATAATTGATGAATACACCAGAGAGAGCGGAGTCAGACAACTGGATAAGCAAATAGCAAAAGTTGCAAGACACAATGCAATGAAAATAGCTATGGATGAGAAACCTGCGGATCCGATAGCGGTGAAGGATGTGAAAGAAATTCTTGGACTTCCTTCAAATATGCATGACTTGCAAAAGGGGAATGAAGCGCCTGGAGTTGTTACGGGACTTGCATGGACAGAGATGGGCGGAGAAATTTTGTTTGTTGAATGCAGCAAAAGCGACGGCAAGGGAATACTCACAACCACAGGAAATTTAGGAGATGTAATGAAGGAGTCTGCAACTATTGCCTATCAATATTTGAAGGCCCGTCCGCAACTTCTTGGAATGAAGATAACGGATATTAAAAAGAAGGATTTGCACATCCACGTTCCGGAGGGAGCTATACCAAAAGACGGACCTTCCGCAGGTATAACAATGGTTAGTGCAATGGCCTCTGCACTAATGGGTAAAAAGGTGAAAAGCGGGATTGCAATGACGGGAGAGATGACTTTAAGAGGGAGGGTTTTGCCTGTGGGCGGAATAAAAGAAAAAATTCTTGCGGCAAAGCGGGCAGGCATTAGCACAATCGTATTGAGCGCTGACAATGAAAGAGACATAAAAGAAATAAAACCAATCTACATTAAGGGATTAAAATTCCATTACGTTAAGACGATGGATGATGTTCTTAAATTTATATTCTGATAATTCTGCAATTAGTGTACTTTTGCATCAATAAATGATGACAAAAATGGATGTAAGAATTCAACAGGAATGGAAAGAAGCTCTGGAAGAGGAATTTAAGAAGGATTATTTTAAAAATTTTGTTGAATATTTGCATAAGGAAAAAGAGAGCGGGAAGGTGATTTATCCTCCCGGCTCTCTTATTTTTAATGCATTTAAACTTACCCCGTTCAACAATGTAAAAGTTGTAATCTTAGGGCAGGACCCATATCATAATCCCGGCCAGGCGCACGGATTGAGTTTCTCTGTGCCTGAGGGAGTTATAGCGCCACCGTCTTTAAAAAACATTTATAAGGAGATTGAATCCGACCTTGGAATTTCCATGCAGGGAAAGAGCGGAAATCTGGAGGGCTGGGCAAGGCAGGGAGTGTTCATGCTAAATGCTATCCTGACCGTACGTGCCGGCGTTGCAGCAAGCCACAGCAGAATAGGATGGGAAAAATTTACAGATGCGGTCATTCAAACTTTATCAGATAAGAAAAACGGTATAGTTTTTATGTTGTGGGGAAATTTTGCCCGCAGCAAGAAAGTGCTTATAGACAGCACAAAACATACGATACTTGAGGCGGCGCACCCCTCTCCTCTTGCAGGCGGCGCATTCTTTGGATGCAGGCATTTTTCCAGGTGCAATCAAGTTTTAACATCTGAAGGATTATCTCCAATTGACTGGAGCAAGTAACACCTATTTTTTCTGAACAATTAGTGCATTTTTGCACTTGAATTTGCATTTGCCTAACTTTACAAGAAATTTACATTTGTTTATGAAGGAACGTAAAGCAATTTTTCCCGGTTCTTTTGACCCGTTCACTCTGGGACACATGGATGTCTTGGATTCTGCATTAAAACTATTTGACCATGTGACAATTGCTGTTGGATACAATAGCACAAAAGAGGCGGCAGGTTTTTTTCCTGTAGCCACTAGAGTTAAAATCATTAAAGACGCAATTGAATGTTACGGAGACAGAGTAAGTCTTTGTACTTATAAGGAGCTGACAATCAATCTCTGCAACAGACTTAACGTTCACTATATTATAAGAGGCTTAAGAACCACCACGGATTTTGAATTTGAAGGAGTTGTAGCTCAGGCAAACAGAGTTTTAGACCCAAAGGTCACAACGGTTTATATTCCTGCAAGCCATGAGTTTTCTTTTATATCCTCAACTGTTGTAAGAGATATTCTAATCCACCGCGGAGATGCCTCCAAATTTCTTCCAAAAGGCGTTGATATTGAGAGGTATCTTAAGGAGAGACACAAAATTAAGCATCCTAAAAAGTAGCTCCGCTCTATCTTTGTCAAAACAGCGGGGCTTAATTTTTGGAGCATAACAAAAATATGCGAAAGAATATTTTAACGGCAGCGGGTTTTTTATTTGCTGCAGCTTTGCTGACAGCGTCTTTTTCTGCTGCACAGACCAAATCTAAAACAAAGACCTATTCTGCAGAGGAACAGTCTGCTAAAATAATATTAAGACCGTCGGGCAAATACAAGATTACTGTTTTTCTTCCGGACAGCTTGCTTAATCACAAAGTTGTCCGCGGAGAGAAATTTTATTTGCGCAAACAGACTTGGGGCGATGCTTCTTCTATAATAATTGACTCTGCCTTTGTCTCCAATAACAACTCTTTAGTTTTCATCGGAGGAATTTACAATCTGTCGGGAGGAAAAGAGAACTCCTTCACGGCCGGATGCTATGATATATGGAGAAGTAAAGGAGAGAAAGTGTGCAGTATTTTCTACTCCTCCGAGGAGGGAGGAAAATTCACTGAAACATATAGAGTTCAGAGAAGGAAAAATCCTTGGCTGCAAGATGTTATGATTGTCAGGGGAGGTCCGGAAAACAACATTTATCTTAAGCTGCAAAACTATTCCAATCTTATGCTGATGCTTAGCTCAAACAATTCTGCAAAAAGGGATGCAGCAGACAACGAAATTAAAAAAATCGGCACTGATTCCTTAAGCCATGTAATTCCCCATCTTAAATTTCTCTCCAACAAAGAGTGTCCAAATTCTCTGGTGAATATTTTGCTTTCATACGGAATAGGAAAGCTCCCGGAAAATTTTGACGGAACAGGCCCTCTTCCTTTTGCAGATGACAGAATGATTTACACAAATTACGGTGAACGTATCCTTAAAAATTATCTTTACACACTACAATATAATTCCGGAGATACAATCTGCGCCGGTTTAGATAAACTACTGTATAACAGATATCTTACATCTGACAAATTAAAAGCCGCAATTGCTCTGTCCTGTTTTGATTTCTTTAAGAATGCAGATGTGATGGGAGCGGAAATCGGAGCAATCCACATTGGCCGGAAATATATTTTAAATAAAATAATTTCAGTTCCCGACAGCACATTTTTTGAGGTACAGTACTACACTAATTTAAATGAAAACACTCAGCTTGGAATGAAAGCTCCCGCCCTGGAGTTAAAAGATACTTCCGGGATTGCAAAAAACATAAGCGGCACTGTGGGAGAATATACAATAATGTACTTCTATTCAAATGATTGCACATACTGCAAAATTGAGACTCCAAAGCTTGTAAATTTTATTAACACGTACACAGACACACCGCTTAATATCTATGCCGTTTACACAGGAACCGACGCGGCGGCATGGAAAAAATATCTACAAAACTTTTCATCCGTTAATCCGTTCGTAAATTGGATTCACGTTGCGGATTTGGCAAGAGAAAGCGATTTTCCGCTTGTTTACGGAGTAATTTCCACTCCGACCATGTATTTGCTCAACAGAGATGGAAAAGTCATTGGAAGGGAGGTAAAAACGGATGAAATAAAAAATATTCTGCAGGGAGAGAAAAAGAAAAGAGACGGATATGACGCTTTCTTTGAAAGGATGTTAAAGCAAATGACACCTCTAAGCACACAACATGTTGAGGAAATGATAGATATGCTTTATAATCAACTCACGGGGGAAAACGACAAAACATCTGAAGCCGGCAGAAATTCAATCACAAAAATGAGCCGGGAACGCAAGGATTTGTATTGCGATATTTTCAGAGAACTGTATATAGACTTCAAGAGCTCAGATGATTACGCTGTTCAAGGGGGTGCCGCTTATGCAGGAGAAAAATATATCTGCGGCAAGAGCGATTTATGGGAAGACAAAACATTTGTAGAATCTGTCGGGAGGGCAATAAAGGTCTTTAACAAAAATAAACTTGGCAGCAAGGCGGCAGATGTCAGATTAAGAGATATTTCCGGAGTTTCTGTGAATCTTTATGATATACATAAGGACTATAAGGTTTTATACATCTATAACCCTACATGCGGCATCTGCAGGGAGACATCTAAACAGATGAAAGAAATTTATTCAAACATACGCAACAACATAAGAGCAAAAAAGAGTAAATTTGGAGTAGAGTTTCTGGGGATATACACAGGGAGAGATTATTCCGCATGGATAAGTTATGTTGCAAAAAATGGTTTTGAATGGAAAAACTTGTGGGACAGGGATGGTGATGGCGGACTAAGAAACTTGTATGATGTAGAAAATGTTCCGAGCATATATCTTCTAGACAAGGATAACACGGTAATTGCCAAGGATATAACGCCTGAGACTCTGCAGCAGTTGCTGGACAGACTATAAAAAACTAAATACATGATTACCGGTAAATACCTGGAATTTTACAACAAAATTTCTGATAAAATTCCAACCGAGAGGATGTTTCATGACGCTCTCAGTACGCTTGCGTTTGGAACTGACGCTTCATTCTACAGACTGATTCCAAAACTCGTAATTAGAGCAAGTTCCACAGATGAAGTAAAATACATTTTGAATATCGCGCACAAGATGGACATACCCGTCAC
>DAIRSJ010000031.1:0-18360 GCA_036804445.1 Candidatus Egerieousia sp. | reverse complement strand
TGCCTGTCCGCTGGCCGCTTTGCCTTTCAACAAGATAGGTTTTATACCGTTCACCTCCTGCGCGCTTTTGAACAAAGATCCCAGCTCATCATCTCCAACCTTTCCAATAAAACCGCTTGGCATTCCAAAAATGGAAGTGCCGGAAATTGCATTAGCCGCGGACCCGCCGGCAACATACTGAACACCCTGTTCCTTAAGTATTTGCCAAATTTTTGCTCCGGTCTCTTCATCAACCAGCTGCATGCTCCCAACCGGAAGATGGAACTTTTTTAACAAACTGTCATTTGGTAAAACCGCTAAAATATCTGTTAGAGCATTACCAACTCCAATAATTGACTTCATAGATAATTTCCCTTTTCTCTCTCACAAAGGTATATTATTTCCATAATTTATCGGAAGGTTTATGTAAATTTGCGGAAGGTATGCAGATAACCCCGGGAAAACAGTTGACAACTAAAAAAATTCTGCAGTATGCTCTTGTACTGCTGGCTGCTATTGTGCTCCTTTATTTCTGCTTTAAGGGGGTGAAGTGGAGCGATTTTGCAGACGGCCTTAGGCACTGTAATTATTGGTGGATAGCAGTCTCCATGCTCTTTGGTATCTCCGGTTTTATCTTGCGCGCGTGGCGCTGGAAACTTCTTACAAATCACCTTAATCCGTCGGTGACAATAAAAGAGACATACGACGGCGTCACCATAGGAAACCTTGCAAATTTTGCTCTGCCGCGCGTTGGAGAACTTGTCCGCTGCGGCATTGTAGCCAGAAAGAAAAAAGTGACATTTGAAGAGGCAATCGGAACGGTCATTCTGGAGAGAAGCTGGGATTTGGTCTGCCTCTTTTTGTTTGCCATAATGATGGTGGTATTTTCTTGGAAAAGATTTGGCTCTTTCATTCAGCTTCAGATGATTAACCCTGCAGAAAGCAGACTTTCAAAAGTTCTTATAATTGTAATTGTAGCAATTATTGTTTTAATAGCCGCAGCAGCAATATTAATTTATATCTATCGCGACAGATTAAGAAAACACAGGTTTCACAATAAGTTTGTAGGCTTCCTTAAAGGGCTGTGGCAAGGTATTTTAGCCGCCTTTAAGATGAAGCGGAAATGGATATTTTTTACCCTTACAATCCTTCTTTGGGCCAGTTTTTGGATTACCAGCTACGCCACAATCCTTGCTTTTCCTAGCATGAATAGTTTCACAATAACAGATGCGCTATTTCTTATGATAGTGGGGAGCTTAGGATGGGCAGTTCCGGTACAGGGCGGAATTGGAGCTTATCATTTTTTGGTCAGTCTTGCACTGGCTCAAATTTACGGAATAGCTCATGCAGAAGGGATGGTATTTGCCACCATTTCCCATGAGTCTCAGGCATTTATAATGATACTTTGCGGAGTGATTTCACTCATCAGCATAGCAATAGAAAAAAGGAGAGCTAAAGCTCCCGACAGTTTATGATTATAAAATTTAGAATTAATTTTAAAACACAACCGGGAGAGCAGGTTTACATCACAGGCTCATCTTTAATTTTAGGCAACTATGACCCAGAAAGGGCCTTCCGTCTTACACATTCAGAATCAGATGAATGGAATGGAGAGATAATGTGTGATCCTGTAAAAGAGAGACTATTGTACTACAAATATTTTGTAAAAACTTCAGAGAATACAATTTACTTTGAGGCCGGAGGCGGACGCCGTCTTGCGCTTAATTCAGCTACTGCAAAAATTGAGACAAGAGACCAGTGGCAGGGAAATACGGCGGAAGCTCCTTTTCTTACTGACCCATTTTCACACGTTTTTTCCGGCAGAGAATGCAGCCCCTACACCCAGACTCATAAACGTAATTATGAACTAATTGTAAGAGTTGTAATACCCAATGTTCCAAAAGATTGCAGCATATATGTATGCGGCAGCAGCAAAGAGATGGGAGAGTGGAAACCGGAAAACGCCGCCAATATGGCAAGATTAAAAGGACTTAAGTGGATTGCCTCTTTTCCAATAGAAAATGAACAGGGCAAAACTTGGGAATATAAATTTGTACGCAAAAATGATGTAACGGGAGAGTACACATGGGAAGATGGATTAAACAGAACCCTGGCAATTCCACAAATATCTAAACATGAGACACTTATTGTGGAACACTCCTCAGCCAATTTTGATACAGGCAAACCAAAATTTGCAGGATGCGTAGTGCCTGTTTTTGCACTGCGTACAAAAAAGAGCTGCGGCATTGGAGAAATAGAAGACCTCAAACCTCTGGTAGACTGGGCAAAACAGGTGGGAATGAGTGTTATACAAACGCTGCCAATCAATGACACTTTGGAACACATGAACTGGCAAGATTCATATCCGTACAACAGCATCTCCTCAATTGCCCTCCATCCTCTCTATCTATCAATATCTCCGCTGGGACATATAAAAGATAAACAAAAGGCAAAAGATTTCTCAGAAGAAATCAAATCACTTAACCGCAGAGCATCAGTAGATTATGAAGACGTGCTAGAATTTAAAATGCGCTATTTCCGCGCATTATATAATCAAAATAAAGATGACACCTTTGCTCAGCCGGAATACTACAAATTTGTAAAATCTAACAAAGAGTGGCTTTACCCCTACGCAGTTTTTTGTGCTCTAAGAGATAAAAACAAAACCGCAGATTTTAGAAAATGGAAAAAATATTCCGTCTTCTCTCAAGCTGATGTAGATAAGTTAAGTTCCGGAAAAAGTGAAATAAAAGATGATGTGTTCTTTTATGTATATCTACAGTATCATCTTCATAATCAAATGACTGAGGCAATTGACTATGCTCATGCAAACGGCATTGCCTTAAAAGGAGATTTACCCATCGGGATAAGCAGGAACAGTGTAGACGCATGGCAGCATCCTCAATATTTTAATTTTGGACAGCAAGCAGGAGCACCCCCGGATTATTACTCTGCAGAGGGACAAAATTGGGGATTTCCAACATACAACTGGGAAGAGATGGCCAGGGACAACTACAAATGGTGGAAAAAAAGGATGCGCAAAATGTCCGATTATTTTGATGCATACCGCATAGACCACATACTGGGATTCTTTAGAATATGGGAGATCCCATATCCGCTTGACGGTGGAAAAGCAGGGCATTTTCATCCTGTGCTGCCACTTGATATTGAGGATATTGAGAGTTACGGACTTCCGGTTCCAAAGAATCAGGATAAAAAAGATTTGAAAAAGATTGCAGAGGAAAATCTGTTCATGGAAGACCCATATAATAAATGTAAATGGGTCCCTTGCATCTGCGCAAAAGAGAGCAGAGAATATAAGGGTCTAACTGCTGCTCAGAGAAAATCATTTGACGCTCTTTATGACACTTTCTTCTATAAGAGAAACAATGATTTATGGTACCACAACGCAATGAAAAAATTGCAGCAAATCATAGCGGCTTCCAATATGCTGGCATGCGGAGAAGATTTGGGAATGCTGGCTGAACCTGTCCGCAGATGTATGGCAGATTTAAAAATTTTAAGCCTGGAGCTGCAGATAATGCCTAAAAACAACACAGATTTTGCCGATCCCGTAACTTTCCCATATTTAAGTGTTTGCAGCACTTCTACTCACGATAGCGAAACCTTAAGAATGTGGTTGGGAAGGAGATTGAAAACCATTGCCTACAAGTCTGAAGAAACGGGGGAAACATACTATGATGCAACACCGGCAGATTGTGAAAAGGTTCTCAAAAACAACCTCGCATCCCCAAGCATGCTGGCAATCTTTCCATTACAAGATTGGATATCTATAAGTGAAAAAAACAGAAACAGGTTTGCATACAGCGAGAGAATAAACAACCCTGCTGTTCCGCATTGGATGTGGAAATACAGAATGCATATAACAATAGAGCAGCTGCAAGAAGCAACTGCCCTTAATAATCAGATTAGCAAGCTAATAAAAGAGAGCAACAGATAATTTATCTTACACGGATAACCGGATACTCCTCTCCTTGTTTTACTAAATCTTCAAACTCTGTATATGTTGACAACCCAAGCTCTGATGTTGGCTCAAGTCCAATAACCAGAATTTTGCACTTTAACTGACGTGCAGGAATAAATATGTATTTCTCCAGTACGTCGCTTCCATATTTAGCCGCAAATTCAGACCATGATAATTTTGCAGTTGAAGTCCTTGGCAGAGAGATTATATCATCCTCAAAATCAACTTTTTCCTCTCCGTTAATTTTGGATATTTCATACATTCTTCCTTCACGGCCGCCCAATTGAGCAATTTTAAAATTCTGACGGGCAACCCATCCGCAAAGTTTCAGATTGGATTTTGGAATTAAATATCCATAAGGAATTCTGATAGAATCTACTGTTACCACTTTGCTTCTAAATTCTTTTACATTTACAACAGAATCCCTCCCTGTCTTATGGCTCTGAACATGAAGACTAAGAGGAGTGCCATTAGTCCTATGCTCCATTCTTAAAGAAACATATTCGTCTGCTCCTCCCGTTATCCCTTTACGCTCATTAGCAACAAGTTTCTTTATCGCTTCACTGTTATTATATGAAAACTTTATAAGCGCCATCATGCCGTCACATTGAGACATGGCTCTATGCTTAAGGTTATCTGCAAGACAATCCGTACCGTTTTTCCCCTCCTGAATAAAAGACAATGAATTTTGAATACCATAATATTGACGCCCGTCATTAACATCGTAAGTGCTAAAGCGGAAATAATCCTTATCCGGTACGCCACCGGGAGTATAAAATGCCCAAGAATCTCCGTTAGATTTTAAATATGATGAATAAAATGGGGTAAACTCCTTAAACTGAAAATCTCTTATCTTGACTGATGCATCCGGATTTGTGAGATACCCAATACATTCATCTGCATTCCTGTGATAGCCAAGGGAATCACTCTCCTCACCATAAGGATAATACTCATGTATATCCATAGTAACATCAAAAAGTTCTTTGTCAAAAAGATGATGCTGCGCAATTACCTCAGGTTCAGTCATTATAAGATGATTCCTGTTTAAATCCATTCCCGCAGAATTACGCCTTTTATTAACTTCTGAACCGTCCGGATTGGAAATTGGAATTATCGTTACTTCCAACCTGTTAAAAAGGTATCTGTTTTCCGGCCTTATAAGCTGCTCTGCAAGCAAGAGCGCCCCCTCCTTTCCGGATTGCTCATTGCCATGCTGTTGCGCAAAAATCAGCACCTTTGTTTTTAGCCCTTTGCTATTATTAGAAAACTTAAGAGCAAAAATATCTCTGCCCTGTTTTGTACTCCCGATAGTTTTTACAGTCAGCGCCGGAGATGCCGCATCCAATTTTTTAACAAACTCCGCAAGTTCTGAGTACGTTGTAAGCTTTGTGAATCCGCGCTTTTGTGCGGGTGTTGCAATGTTTTGAGCTTCAGAAAAATATGAAGAACACAGGACAGCTGCAAATGCAACCGCCAAAATTTTAATTATTTTCATGGTATAATTTTAAAAACCGTTGAGTTGCATATAAACCGTAGGCATTAATAAAATCAAGCCCACAAGCATAAACACCAGCAAAATTTTCCAGAACCACTTAAACCAGATTTCATACGGAATCTTGGCAATTCCAAGCACTCCCATAAGAACTGCAGAGGTTGGAGTTATCATATTTGTAAATCCGTCTCCAAATTGATAAGCCATAACAGTGGCCTGTCTGGATAAACCTATTACATCAGAGAACGGAGCCATAATTGGCATGGTAAGAGCAGCTTTAGCAGAACCTGATGGAATAAAGATATTTATCACTGTTTGAATTGCATACATAATAGAAACCGTTCCCCCTTTTCCCGTTCCGCGCATAGCATTTGAAAGCGAGTATAGAATAGTATCCATTATCTTTCCATCTTGCAGAACAACTATTATACCTCCTGCAAGCCCAACAATAAGCGCTGCGGTAAGAATATCTTTAGCCCCTCCAATAAATTCTTTTGAAATCTCATTTCCGCCAGAGCCCATTGCAATGCCGGAGATAATTCCCATTGCCAAAAACAGAGCGGAAATCTCCGTAATATACCAGCCATAGCCCAAAACTCCAACAATAAGAAATAAAATTGTAAAGGCAAGAACATCAAGTATATAAAATAAATAAGACCTGCGCAATGTCAGGAATCCGGACAGTGCATAAAGCAGAGTTAATATTGGAAGACAGAAAAAAGTGCTCTCCGTCTGTCCAATTTTTACAGTGGTTTGCGGATGATAACAAGAGAATATTACAAGTACAATGGTGGAAACAATAAATATTACCCAGGCAGAAACCGGAGTCTTTTTTTCAAAGTCAATATTTATGTTATCTCTCTCCCTTTTTCTCCAATATTCATCCAATTCATACATTGGAGAAATTCTAGGATTCTTTTTTACTCTATTTGCATAAATAACTGTAAACGTGATTATTAAAGTAGTAAGAACCACCCATACAAACATTCTGTATTCAAAACCGGAAAACAGAGGCAGGCCGGAAAGACCTTGTGCAATCCCAATTGTAAAAGGATTAAATATAGCACCGGAAAAACCAATATGAGCAGCAACATATACCATGAGTACGCCGGTTATGGAATCATAGCCCATTGATATGGCAAGAGGTATAAAAATAATTACAAATGCTATTGTCTCCTCGCTCATTCCGTAGACCGCCCCAAAAAGGCTGAACATAGCCATAGAAAGAACAATGACAATGTTATTTACTCCAATTTTTTTAAGCAGCTTGTGCTTCTCAAAATCTTTTGATTTCTTTAAAAATGAGAGAATTCCAAAATCAATGGCGCGGCTGCTGTTCATTATTTGAAAAGCGCCTCCAATGATTAATATGCAAATTATTATATTGGCTTGTTTCTTAAATCCCTCTACAAGAGAACCAAAAATTTGCCATGTTTGCGGAGCTTGTTCAACTTTGTGAAATGAACCATTCACAACAACGTCTCTTTCAGCTCCATTAACCGTAACCGTCTGGTGATCATATTCTCCCGCTGGTATAAACCAAGTGAGAATACCGCACAGCAAAATCATTGCCCCTATTATGACAAACGTATGTGGTATCTTTTTTAAGCCGGCCATCTACAACTATTTAATGTATAATTGTTTGCAAATTTACAGATTATATTTGTCACCCGGATATAATATTGTAAGTTTAAAACTTTTGGCCTTGCCGCTCCCCGCAACAGGCTTATAAGGTTCAAACAACATTACATTACTATTCCCTATGACTTCTATTGTGTTATTAGACTTTACAACCACCGCAGCCTCCTCATCAATTCCAATACCCCTGTATCCCGGATGGTCAAGCAAAACATTAATTAGCCTAACCTGTCTGCGTCTTGTTATAAAATGCTGATCCACAATAATATTATTCAAAAAACCAAAGCCTTTGGCAACTTCTACGTCATTAGCTTTAATATAATTAAACTCATGCGAGTTGTCAGTTGTATCACCCACATTTCTTCCTGTAAGCATAATGCGGCTCATGATTGCAGCGCCTGCGCTTGTTCCGCTTACGACTCCGCCGTTTTTATAAATCTGTTTAATCTTCTCAAAAAATTTGGTCCCTTCTAAAAAATCAACAAGTCTTAGCTGGTCACCGCCAGAGAAAAAGATAGCTGTAACACCATCCAGTTTTGCCAAATTTTCCGGAGAGTCTACATCCTTCTTATCGCAAAAAATATAGTCTGCTTTTTTACATCCAAGATCCCTAAATTCTTTGCTTTGGTTCATACCCGTTGTATCTGCTATGCCGCTGGCAAAAGGGACAACAAGAAGTTTTGCATTATCTCCTCCGCCGTATTTAATTATGGCCTTGAGAATTACGGATATTCTGTCTCCGCCTCCCTCAATTACAAGAGTACCCTTTGCAGTTACTTTCTCCGGCAAATATTTAAGTTGAGATGTTTTTGACTGAGCAAACAAACATGCAGGCACCAAGAATATTAATGCCGCCATTAAAAATATTTTTTTCATTGATTTAATCTAGATGTGTTGTTAATAATTGATATGCTATCTCTGCAGCATTCATAAAATCTTTATATAAAATAAATTCATCATTACCATGAGGATTTTGCGCTCCCACTCCCAAATTAATTGTTTTTATCCCTTTGGCATTCAGTGAATTTGCATCACTTCCTCCCATGGATTTCATTGGAGTGACCTCAAGGCCCAAAGATGACGCAACCTTGGCAAAATGTTTAAACGGCATGTCATTGGCGTGAATTTCATACGGTACAAAATCCCATGAATATTTTGCCTCCAGTCTTCCGCCGTGCTTTTCACAAGTTTGCCTAAAATCTTCTATTATCTTGTTAATCATGGCTTCCCCTTTCTCCTTTGTGCCGCTCCTAACCTCTCCGTGCAAAAAAACTTTATCGCAGACAACATTGGTCCCGCTTCCGCCATTGATAATTCCTATGTTGGCAGTCTCTTTATCTCCAAGTTTGCCAAAAGGAAATTTAGTCATAGCCTCAGCGGCAATCATTATTGCATTAACTCCTTTTTCCGGAGAAATGCCCGCATGAGAAGATTTGCCTTTAATTATAAATTCAAAATCTATAAGCCCGCAAGTCTCTGACACAATGGCTGCAGGACTCATAAAAGAATCAAAAGTAAAACCATATTTTATCCCTTCTGCCGGCTTATAGGTTAAAGAGCCAGCCATAGAAGTTTCTTCACAAACAGTGAAGAGCAAAGTACATGGCAATAACTTTTTATTCTCGACAGCTTTTTCTAAAGAAAAAAGAATAGACGAGAGTCCGCCTCTGTCATCCACTCCAAGAGGAGTGGTCCCGTCAGATGTTATTCTGTCGGGAAGAAATTGGTGCTTCAAATTTTTTGTTGACCTGGGGGTGTCCATGTGGGCTGCAAGAAAAAACTCTCCGCCCCCCATGATAGGCACGATTACATTCCCCGTGTTTCCCATTGACAGTTTATCTGCGTCGTCTCTATAACAACTTAAACCCAAGTTTTTTACAAAACGCTCAATATAATCTGCAACGGGTGCCTCGCTCCCGGAAACCGCATCAATAGATGTCAGTTCTACAAAAATCTGTTTTAATCTCTCGTCTAATTCCATTTTCACCCTACATATTTACTATTGACCAAATACTTTAACATTTTTTAACTCTATATAATAGCAATCCGTGCAATTGCCATGAACAAATCCCACATAAACAGTCTTACCCTTGTACGCGGTGATATCAATGGTTTCCACCTTGAAATCTTTGTAAGAAGAATCAAGAGCGGTCCAATCTCTCAGCAGGGTTGCATTGCGGCAATTGTCAAGTGTAATTGGTGATTCAGAAATTATTACACGGTAATTTTCTTCCGGATAATCACTATCTCCGGCCGCCAGCTCAAATGTCAGCTTAACGGCATCAGTGCTATTGCCAATTGTAATTTTTGGAGATACCAAATAGTTCTCCGGCTTTACAGCTCCTACTCCACCGGAAATAAATGAATCTGAGGTAGCTGCGCCATCATACCAATTCCAATTGTGACCGTCTCCGTCTTTGTCCAGCAATGTCCACGTATCCGGTATCTCAGATGCAAATGACTCCTGAAGGTAAAATATTTTATCCGGAGCCAGAATGTACTTGAACAAAGAATTTGGCTTATTGACTTTTGTATCCTGAGAATCCTTAAGCACTACATAAAAATTGCTGCCTGATTTCTTGAGCATGTTTACTTGTATATAACCAAAGTACTGATCTTTAGGTATTACCAGACTGCCTGTCATAGAGGTAGAAGAAAAGGTTGACGTTCCAGATGTTTGTATTGTATAATCTGTTCCGTATGCAGCTGTTGTGTAAACCGTATCAACCAAAGAGACATCTTTGCCGTTAGGAACGGTCTCTACATATTTGTCCTCATCTGTCAAATAATACAACTGTTTAACTATTTCATAGTTAACCGTAACGTCTGCCGTAGATTTTGCAATAAGCTGAACGCATATAGAATCCAGTCCAATTTTTGAGTTCTCTTTTTGGTAAATATTGCTTGTGGTTTCCTGTTTATTTTCAGATGCGCTAAATTCAAAATACTGGTTCCCTTTATATGTCCAATCCTGTTTCTGGCAAGAGCTAAACAGAAGAGAAACCATCGCGATCAAATATATGATTGTTATTAATCTTTTCATGATAATTTAGTTTTAATGTCTATTCTATTAACAATGCCATTCTATTAATAACCAGGATTATTAACAAGTGATTTGTTTACATCCATTTCTGAAGTACTAATTGGAGCAACTACTCTATAGTCATCATAGGCAACAGTTTCCAATCCGTTTGGTCTGGAAATATTCATTCCAAGTCTCTTCATATCAAAGAATCTGTGACCTTCAAATGCAAGTTCTATTCTCCTCTGAAGAAGAATCTCATTAAGCAGCGCAGAATTAACTGCGGTTGCATCACCAATTCCTCTTTTATTCCTTAAGGTATTTACATCTGTTCTTGCATTTATATAATCTGCCTTATGAGCATAAGCCTCAGCTCTGTTCAGATAAATTTCTGAAATCCTTATCAAAGGAATGTCATCTAGTCCAAATGCTCCGCCCCAGCTGTTAAACTTGGTAGTCCACCACAAATTTTGACCGCTATAATGAACTTTTCTCAATGCGCCAAACCTGGTATCTTTTGTCTTATCCAGAAGATTGACAAACTCTTCTGTTACAGAAAGCTGCGCATCACCCGCACCGGTGCCGTCTCCATATCCCTCCGCATCTCTAATGCCATCATCTACAGTGCCATAGGCAGAGTGTAAAGATGAAGAAGCAAGGTTCTCGGATGTTGTATAATGCAACTGCCAAAGAGACTCTGTACCTTTTGAGAATATATCTGTATAGGTTCCGGAATAAATCCCGACAGGAGACTTTGAAATCACATAAGTTGCTGCAGTGATTGTATTGTCCCAATCGCCCATATACAAATACACTCTGGATAGCAATGCTTTAGCAGCTATGGCAGATGCTCTGTACGGATAATTGCTTCCGTCGTTTCCGTCCAAATACGTAAATGAATTTGTAAGGTCTTGCACAATCTGCGCCCATACTGCATCAACGTTAGCCCTTGCTACTGAGGCTTGTTCCGTAATATTGCCGTCTGAGTTAAAGAAAGGTTCTGTCAACAATGGAACACAAAGATTAAAATCTGAAACAAGATGACCTGGTGTTCTTGAATAAACTATTGCAAGATAAAAATAGTCATACGCCCTTAAGAAAAGAGCCTCTCCTTCCAGCGCTTTAACGCTATTGGTTTGCTCCATGTCTTTCAGATAGTAAAGTGCCTCATTTAATGACTCAATTTGCTTATATGCAGACTCCCAAATATCCATATTGTAACGTGGCTGGAAATAATACTGCTCAACGTATTTTGTAGCACCCGGAGAAGGCCAGCAATTATCGCCAAGCACATCTGGAGTACAAATTATATCTCTTCCTGCAAACAAAGGGTCTTGCATCATATCATAAGCCCCTATTATAAGGCTCTTGCATCCAGACTCCGTTTTCATTTTATCTTGCGGAAGCGCATGCTTAGTACTTATATCAAGCAATGAATTACATGAACTCAGCGTGATAAGAGACAAAGCTGTTATAAATAATATCTTAAATGTTTTCATCTCTTTATCAATTAAAAGTTAATCTTAATACCTATGCTATAGCTCTTTGACTGTGGATATAGTCCTCTGTCATTTCCAACGGTCTCCGGATCATAACCCTGGTAAGGTGTTGTAGTCCAAAGGTTATAAGCATTAACAAAAATTTGAGCATCTGATACTTTGATTTTTTTAAGCAGCTTTTCAGGGAAATTGTAACTTAGAGTTACATTCTTAAGTTTAATAAAATCTGTAGACTCATAAATCAAACTCATTCCTGTATCTCCATTGTTATCATACTTCATTGGGTTTCCAGGATATGTTCCATTGTAAACAGGCTTTGGCACCCATGTAACATCACCCGGCTGTTTCCAATACTTGTAGTAAATATCTCTCAGAAGATTGTTGTCTGCCGCTTGTCCAATAAGAACGGTTTTATCGCTCCAATATTTCACAGCTCCTCTCTGGAACTGGAAGAAAAATGTCAATGTGAAATTCTTCCAAGAAACGGTATTCTCCATTCCTCCAAAGAACGTAGGATCAGCGCCCTTTGTCCAATATCTGTCTGCCAAAGTAGGACTATAAGTTATATAACCATCTTTATCGTAATACATTGGACGGCCGTCTGCCGCATTAACTCCTGCCCATTTGTAAACATACTCGGCAGTTACGGGCTTGCCTACTTTATAATTTCCAATTTGGTCCAAGCCATCTTGCAATTTGGTGATTGAATTCCTGCAGAATGATAAATTTAATGACGTTTGCCATTTAAAATCATCCATGTCTATATTGATGGTACTCAGCTGAATATCTAAGCCTTCATTTTTTACGCCTCCCATATTTGAAGGAATTTGGCTGTATCCGGTTGTCTGAGGTATTGTTCTATAGTAAAGCAAATCTTTTGTATCATCTCTGTAAACATCTAAATCTAAGCTAATTCTGCCTTTAAGAAAACCTGCAGTCAATCCAACGTTTTTAGAATGTTTCTTCTCCCAAGATAATTTCTGATTTCCTATGGAAGAAGATATGACTCCGGCTATACCATTATAAGCATATCCTCCGGCATATAATCTTGATGCCACATAATCTCCTATGTTTGCATTTCCGGTTACACCATAGCTTGCTCTTAACTTCAAATCGCTCAGCCAATTGACATCTTTCAAGAAATCTTCCTGTTTCATTCTCCATGCAACAGATATAGATGGGAACCAGCCCCATTTATTGTCTGCTCCAAACCTTGAGGATCCGTCATATCTTACCGTTGCATTAAGAATATATTTGTCCTTTATAGTATATCCAAGTCTTGCAAAAAATCCGGCCATTTTCCATTGAGAAAAAGACTCTGCTGCAAGAATAGGAGTAGATGCGCTGCTCAAAAGCCTAAGTTCAGGATTAGAAACTCCATTAGCGGTAGCTCCTGTCATATGATATTTATAATTTATATATGAAAAACCGGCCACCGCATTAAAATCGTTATCAAATATTGTTGTCTTATAAGTTGCAACTTGCTCCGTCTGAAACTTGTCTATATCAGTAGAATACGCAGAAACTGCACCGTTAACCCTGGAGCCCAGCCTGGTTCTTGGATCACTATACTGATGCTCCTTCATCCATGTCATATCAAAATTATAACTGCTCTTAAATTCCAGTCCTTTGATAATTTTGAAAGTTAAATCATTAGATGAAAGCAAATTAGATGACTTACCGCTATATTCATTAAGTTCCATCATCTGAGGTATGTTGTACATATAATAGCCGTACGCCAAGTCACTTACATAATTGCCGTCTGCATCCCTTGGAGAAACGCCAGGCAGTAAAAACATTGCAGTTCTTGCAGGATTATATGCTCCGGTTGTAGGAGCCTGATTATAATTGTTTCTGCTAAAGGTAGTATTAGTGTTTAACGTTAGCCAAGGTGCTAGCTCATGACTTAAATTAATTCTGCCCGTAGCTCTGTTATAATCTGTATGTCTTATGATTCCGTCTGTCTTATTATAGTTTCCGGAAACGTAAAATCTAGTCTTTTCCGTACCGCCGGAAATGTTCACTTCATAATTATTTACAACCGCCTTGTGGAAAATTTCATGATACCAATCTGTTGTAGGGGCCTTAGAATAACCGTCATCTCCCCACCCAAAACTCTTAAAAAGATCCAATTGGGTCTGATAATTATTTGTGCCATAATACTTATCATAATTCTTGTACTCAAGTAAAGCATATTCAGCCCACTGTTTTCCATTCATCACAGGGACTTTACGTGCTATCTCCTGTATCCCGACAGTTGCATTAAAAGAGACCTTGGTTTTGCCCGCAGCACCCTTTTTTGTAGTAATAATAACAACTCCGTTTGCAGCCTGAGCACCATAAATAGAGGCGGACGCTCCATCCTTTAAGACACTTATAGACTCTATGTCATCTGGATTAATTCCGCCCATGACATTTGCATTGGTAAGAACGTTTGTTGTTTGAGACCCATTTGCAATTTGCACTCCGTCAACTATATACAAAGGCTGAGTATCTGCATTAATAGAACCTCTTCCTCTAATATTTATAGAAAAAGATGAGCCTGGAATTCCGGATGTTGAAGTAATTTGAACGCCGGAAACCTTTCCCTCAATGGCTTTTTCAAATGCGGCCGTATTAGATTTTGCAATCTCAGAAGAAGTTACATTTTGAATAGAACCCGCAATGTCTTTCTTCTTTACAGAACCGTAGCCAACTACAACAATTTGTTCCAGCTCATTTTTTTCCTCTTGCATTACCACGTTAATTGACTGTCTACCGCCAATTAACACCTCTTGCTGCTGCATTCCAAGATAAGTAAACGTAAGTGTTTTTTCCTTGGAAGGATTGTTAAGTTTGATTTTAAAATTTCCGTCTGCATCAGCTGAAACTCCGCTTCCGGTTTGCCCTGCAACTCTTACATAAGCGCCGGGAAGAGGCTCGTTATGTGAATCGGTAATTTTACCGGACACATACACAGGCTCCTCGTCAACTTTTTGTTGCTGATTTTTGGCGGGAGTATTTGCAGCCGTTCTTTTAATATAAATTGTCTTATTCTCCACAGAATAGGAGAGTCCGGTACCGGACAAACACCCGGAGATAATTTGATCTATGCTGCTAGATTTAAACTCCTTGGTAATCTTTGGAACGTTAGTAATATCAGCATCTTCATAGACAAAATAATATCCGCACTGGGATGTTATTTTGACCATAGCCTCTTTTAATGTGAGGTTATTTAACCTGACACTATAAAGGTCTTTCTTTACCTGTGCGCCGGCGGAAGAAGAGAACAGAAAAAAGGCGCTCAGCAAAAAAGGAAGAAAAAAGAGTATGTTTCTTCTTTTTTTCATTGTATGTTTTTTAGGTTATTAAAATATGATTATAGTTTTTTCTTCTAGTTTAACGTGACCGGACATAATTTTCTTAAATGATTCCAACATTGCAGCGGCATTATCTTCCATGTGCAGCCTGCCGGATAATACCTTTGTTTTCATCTTGTTATTCACAAAGACAACTTTAAGCCCATAATACCTTCCCATATCAGTCATGATATCCTCCAATGTCTCAGAATCAAAGAAATATACCCCGTCTATCCATGAATTATATAAAGAGGCATTAACCTCCGATGTTTCAACAACCCTGCTGTTTATATCCAAAACCGACAACTCCCCTCTATGCATAGGTAATTCCTTCTCCAATCCCGTTTTATCTTTATATGAGAAAGATATTTTGCCATCAATAAGAGCGGCAGAAATCCTCTTATCTCCTTTATAAGCTTTAACATTAAAGCGAGTTCCCGTTACTTTTATTTTAGAATCTCCTGCGGTAACTGTAAAAGGTCTGTCGGGATTTTTTGCAATTTCAAAATATCCCTCTCCCGATAGAACCACACTCCTGCTCTTTTCAGAAAATGCTGAAGGAAAAGTAATTGTGCTATTTGAAGCCAGCCATACTTTTGAACCGTCAGGAAGTACAACACTAAAAATCTGCTTCTCCGGAACAGACAAAGTATGCATTGATATCTTTTTGGAATTTGTCTGCTCGCTCTCATAAACAAGTCTGTTTCCGTCTTTTACCGCCCCTGCATTTTTAATTCTGTCTCCGGAATTATACTGACTTAAATCAATGGCGGAAGCGTTGTCAATAGAGAGAGAAACACTGGAAATTTTCTCCGCCGTAAGCGACTGTATTATTTGTTTATCCTTATTAATCCTATATACTGAATAGCCGGCAAAAAACAGAAGCATTGCAGCAGCTATGCCTATTGACCACTTTATATAAGGCCTAATAATAAAGCTCCGTTTTTCCGGGCTCGTCTTGGAAGACATCTCTTTTACTGTTCTAAAATCACGATACCTAGACAGCAAATAGTCCTTATCGGAAAGGCGCCGATACAGGTTTTCATTAGCGGCTGAAGCTTTTCTCCAAGCATTAAGTTCTTCAGTCTCTGCATTATCCAACTCAGAGACTAAACTCTTTGCCAATAAAAACTTTACTCTTTTGAATTGTTCTTCATTCATAAGATTAATTATTAACAGTCCACTCCTTCCTGCCCTTTTATATAGTAGACAAGTAAAGATGTCAAAAGGGTGGAACGGAAATAAAAATTATTTAACTCTAAAAAATTATAAGCCGAATATAGCAGCTGCAAAGACAAACAAACCTTTAAGAGATTCCTTAAGAAGCTGCTTTGCCCTGCTTTTCTGGCTTTTTACGGTATTGACGGAAATAGAGAGCTCATCTGCAATCTCCTGATTACTCATGTTCTCCAAATAGCTTAACTTGAATACTTTCTTGCATTCAGACGGCAGCTGTTCAATTTTTGAGAAAACCTCCCAAAGCACTTCCGTCTCAATTCTGTCAGACAGATACCCAGATTCATCTTTATCTGTTTCATTCAAAAGCGCGTATGCATAATACTTCTTTGCCGTACTTTTTTGGGCAATATTATTCAAACAAGCATTATGAACTGCAGAAAAAAGATATGAGCGCAGAGCGTTCTCATCATTGAGTTTGATTTCCTTGCTCAAAAAATTTGCAAACACAGAGTGGACAATATCCTCTGATTCCCAATATGAACCAGTATAACGTGAAGCGTAAAAACACAACACAGATTTATATTTTTCATATAAACCCGATAGCAAATCACTCTTCCTATCACCGGACAAATTGTCCATGCATTAAGCCAAAGGCTCTGTTTAAAAAACCTTACTTAGAATCCTTATATTTTTGGGCTCCCTCAATCAAATGCTTAAAGATTGGAAGAAAGAAATTGTTTCCGGTCTGTATTAGTCCTTCTGGATGAAACTGGACTCCGTAAACATATTCATTCCCTTCTTTTTCAATACCTTCTACGATTCCGTCTTTGGCGCGCGCGGTAATTTTAAAACCAGGGGCTGCATCTTTTACAGCCTGGTGATGATAAGAATTTACTGCAGTGCTGTCACATCCAAGAACCTTTTCCAACACGGAGCCTTTCTCAATCTTAATTGAATGGAACTGATAATCGCGCGGAGCAACACCGCTTTGATTATGCTTTATTGCGTTAGGAACTTGTGACGGAATGTCCTGATACAGAGTACCTCCAAAGGCAACATTCAAAAGCTGCTCACCTCTGCAAATACCAAGAAGAGGAAGTCCTTTTGCAACTGCGCTGCGGATTAACATAACGTCAAACTCATCTCTCTCCGGTGCAATTTCTCCAAGATGTTGATTAGGCTCCTCTCCAAAATATTTAAGAGGCCCTATATCTTCACCGCCCGTCATCAGCACACCGTCCACAAGATTCAAGTATTGTTCTAGTAACTCTTTATCTGTTGTGACAGGTATCACAACAGGAACACCTCCTGCCTTTTCAACTGCGTGAATATAAGTCAGATTTACACTTGTAACGCCCGGGTCTGCAAAGCTTGAAACCCCAATTAAAGGTTTTGCAACAAACCCCTGCTGTGCCTGAGCTGGCACAGCTTTTTTATTTTTTTTGTTCTGAGCAAATCCCTGCTGTGCCGGAATCATCATAAGCACCGCTGCAAAAATTGTCGCAGATATTTTAAATATTTTTTTCATACTCTTTGCCTTTCAATTATTATGTTATTTAATTTCTTTTCCAGCCACCAAAAAACTTCTCTTCTCCCTCTCCAAACTTCAAATCAAAGCCTGTAACTTTCTTCCCTTTCTCATTAAGATTGAACGTTATAGGAAATCCGTGCCCGTCGCTCCTGAATTCATAAGTTGTACCTGTCTTATGAACAAGTTCATTCTTAAATTTCTTTGTACCAATGGTTATATACAATTTACCGTTTTCCAAAGTTACAACAGCAGGACCAAAAGGGGCATCCTTAACATAGTTTCCTACAAAAAGATTTTTGTCCATCTCCGGTTTATATTCTTTTGCAGCATCCGCCTCTTCTTTTTGTCTCTTAGCCCAAGACTCTTTGCTGTCCTTTAGCCATTCATTGTAATAATCTGCACTCCAGTCTTTTAATACCGTATCTTTTCTCACTAAATCTATTGCTCTTCTCATAACGGCATAACGCGGATATGCATTTGCCTCACAGTTTACAAGCATTACTCCGCAAAGTTTATACTCTGGAACAAAGAAACAAATTGCAGTCATGCCCCATGTTGTTCCGGTATGGAAATACAATCTGTAATGGTTGTTCTGTTCAATAAACCAGCAGTGTCCGTAAAGATTTGTGTGAACGGAGTCCTTCCCCGTAATTGTCACACCTCTATGCAGATAGGCCACATCCTTGCGCGGCATGAC
>DAIRSJ010000030.1:0-18739 GCA_036804445.1 Candidatus Egerieousia sp. | reverse complement strand
TATTGTTGTAAATGGCAGATCTGACTACAGATCTAATGGCTGCGTTCATTCCCGGGGCATCGCCTCCGGAAGTTAGAATCCCTATTCGGTTGAGTTTCTTTGGAGCTTTTATATTTTCTGAATTTTCTTTCATACTCGTTTATTATTAATGTGCGCAAAGTTAACATTTAGCTCTTCTGTTTCAACTATAAGTCGTTTCAAAACTTTTATCTTTGTTCCAATGAAAGTCGGCAATATTACATTTGGGGAGTATCCGCTGTTTCTGGCACCTATGGAGGATGTTACGGATCCATCATTCAGATATATTTGCAAGGAGTTTGGGGCAGACATGATGTACACAGAATTTGTTTCTTCAGATGCACTTGTACGCAATGTGACAAAATCTTTGCAAAAACTGCAAATTTATGATTATGAAAGACCTGTCGGGATACAGATTTATGGTCATATACCTGAAGCAATGGTAGAGGCGGCGCAAATGGCGGAGGCTTCTCATCCAGATGTGATTGATATAAATTTTGGTTGCCCGGTTGATAAAATCGCAAAGCGGGGAGCGGGAAGCGGCATGATGCGTTATCCGGATAAGATGGTGGAAATCACTGAAATGGTAGTTAGGGCCGTGCATACTCCGGTTACCGTAAAAACCAGACTTGGCTGGGATGACAAATCCCTCATAATTGTAGAACTTGCGGAAAGGCTGCAAGATGCCGGGATTGCAGCACTTACTATTCATGGACGCACGAGATGCCAGATGTATAAGGGAAAGGCCGATTGGACGTTAATTGGAGAAGTAAAGAAAAATCCGCGCATGAAAATTCCGATCATTGGCAACGGGGATATCACAGACGGTCTATCCGCGCGCAATGCATTTGATAAGTATGGGGTTGATGCCGTAATGATCGGACGTGCTACCTATGGTCACCCCTGGATTTTTAAAGAGATAAAACATTATCTTACAACCGGAGAAGAAATGCCGCCTTTAACTGTAAAAGAAAAAGTTGAACTTGCTAAAAAACACTACGCAAAATCTTTGGAAATCAAGGGAGAGAGGCGTGGCATGTTTGAGATGCGGCGTCATTTGAGCAATTATTTTAAAGCTCTTCCAAATTTTAAAGAAACCAGAATGAAACTTGTAACAGAGCCGGACCCGGCAGCAGTTATGAAACTCCTAGATTATATCTCTGAAACCTGGGGCTAGTTGCTTTTTCACCTTTTCTGCAGAAATATTTGCAGATCAACAAAATTTATATACCTTTGCACCCCCTTTGAGAAAAGAGGTGTGTGCAAGTTTAAAGCACAAGATATTTTAATTTTTATATCATCATACGATGGATTACAGAAGTTACAAAACAGTGTTTGTCAACAGCAAAACAGCCACTAAAGAGTGGGTGATTATTGACGCTACAGACCTGGTTTTAGGACGTCTTGCTTCTAGAGTAGCATTGCTTCTAAGAGGTAAAGAGAAAGTCAACTTTACGCCCAACGCAGATTGCGGAGATAATGTTATTATCATCAATGCGGCTAAAGTGCGTTTAACAGGAAAGAAGTTGACAGATAAGGTGTACGTAAGATACACCGGTTATCCAGGAGGTCAGCGCTTTGCAACTCCAAAGGAGTTATTGCAGCGCAGACCGGTTGCACTTATTGAGGAAGCTGTAAGAGGGATGCTTCCAAAAACAAGGCTGGGTGCTCAGATGTTCCGCAATTTGCATGTTTATGCAGGCGCAGAACACAAGCATGAAGCACAGAAACCAAAAACAATCAAATTAAACGAAATTTAGAGCATGGAGAAAATTAACGCCCTTGGAAGACGTAAATCAGCAATTGCTCGCGTTTTCGTGAACACCGGAAAAGGCAACATTACAGTTAACGGCAAGGAACTGGAGAAATATTTTCCAGATGAGTCTCTTGTTTATATTGTAAGACAGCCGCTTGAGGCCACCAATACCTTAGCTAACTTTGATATTCAGGTTAACTTGGTCGGCGGCGGAATTAAAGGACAGGCAGAGGCTCTTCGCCTTGCAATCTCACGCGCACTATGCAAAGTAGACGCTGAGGCCTATCGTTCAATTCTAAAGAAAAACGGTTTTCTTACTCGTGACCAGAGAGAGGTTGAGAGAAAGAAACCTGGTCAGCCGGGTGCACGCAGACGCTTCCAATTCAGTAAACGTTAGAGCATTACAACTGATTACGCACGGGTTGAATTTAAAGTTGCAGACTTTTCTATTCTTAAATTTTGCTGAATTTAAAATTACTTGCTTCTTGTTCACCCGCGGAAAATCTGCGAGATTGACAAGGTCACTACTCGCGATTGAAAAAGAGTTCTACTTGATGTAGAAGAAACTGTCGGGAGGCAAATACCTAAACGGCAGAAAAAATTAACGCATTAAAAAATTTAAAAAATGCCAAGAACAAATTTCCAAGAATTACTAGATGCAGGTGCACACTTTGGTCACCTTAAGAGAAAGTGGAATCCAAAGATGGCTCCATATATTTTTATGGAGAAGAATGGTATTCATATCATTGACCTGCACAAAACCGTGTTTATGATAGATGACGCTGCCAATTTTATGAAGAATTTGGCGCGCAGCGGCAGAAAAATTCTTTTTGTCGCAACAAAAAAACAAGCAAAAGATATTATTGCAGAAAAGGCCAAAGAGGTTAATATGCCTTACGTTACAGAGAGATGGCCGGGTGGAATGCTTACAAACTTTCCAACAATCAGGAAGGCTGTTAAGAAAATGAACACCATAGATAAAATGATTACCGACGGAACTTTTGAGACTCTTGCTAAGAGAGAAAAATTGCAGGTTACCCGCCAGAGGGCAAAATTGGAGAAAAACCTTGGCTCTATTGCAGATTTGAACCGTCTTCCTTCAGCTCTGTTTATTATTGATATTCAGAAGGAATCCAACGCTTTAAAAGAGGCAAAGAGACTTAAGATTCCTGTAATAGCAATGGTTGATACTTGCTGTGATCCGACCCCGGTAGATTATGTTATTCCTGCAAACGATGATGCTGCTAAATCCATTTCAGTAGTTGTGGCTGCCCTTTGCGGTGCTGTTGGTGAGGGACTTGCAGAGAGAAAGATTGAAAAAGAAAAAGCTGCTGCGGAGGAGGAGAAAAAATCTAAGGATAAGGAACTGGAGAAGTTGGAGGAGGAGAAGAAGAATGAAATTGATGTTCCTACAGAGGGAAGAAAACTTCGTCCGAGAAGGAGCGTAGCAAAGGCTACTCCTAAAGACGGTATTAAGGCTACATTTAAGCCTGCTCTCAAGGGAGAGAAGAAAATAGAGAAGGTTGAAAAGAAAGAAGAATAAATCCGTCGGGATTTAAAAAGAAAAAGGAGATTTTAATATGGATATTAAAGCATCGGATGTAATGAAGCTGCGCAAAATGACGCAGGCCGGCATGATGGATTGCAAAAAGGCTCTTGTGGAGGCTAACGGAGATTATGAGAGGGCAAAAGAACTTCTAAGAGAGAAAGGGAAACTGATTGCCGCAAAACGTTCTGACCGTGAAACTTCCGAGGGTGCGGTTTTAGCAAGAACTAATGCCGATAACACAAAAGCGGTTTTGGTTTGTCTTGGTTGCGAGACGGATTTTGTTTCCGGCACGGATGGATTCCAAAAACTTGCTTCAGATATTGCGGATACAGCTATTGCAAACTTGCCTGCGGATGTTGATGCATTAAAGACTTGCAAGGTTGGTAATTTGACTGTAGAAGAGGCTGTTACGGATCAAACCGGTAAGAGCGGAGAGAAACATGTTCTTGCTTGCTATGAGAAGATAGAGGCACCCTATGTAGGTTTCTATATTCACAATAATAAGAAAGTTGCAACTATAGTTGGATTTAGCAAGAAGATTGCCGATGAGGCTGTTAAAGAGATTGCAATGCAGATTACCGCAATGGTTCCCGTTTCAGTACGCAAGGAGGATTGTCCTCAGAGCGTGATTGAGAAAGAGTTGCAAATCTACAGAGAGGAAGTTGCACAAGAGGGCAAGCCTGCTGCAATTGCAGAGAGAATTGTAGAGGGCAAGCTTGCAAAATTCTTCAAAGAGAGAACTTTGGAGGAGCAGGTACTTGCACTTGGTGACGGCAAACAAACTGTAGCCCAGTACCTTAAAGGCGTTGATCCGGAGGTTAAGGTGGTTGCTTTTAATAGATATTCTTTGAGCGACTAATTACGTAGAGTTATATTTTATGTGGGTGACTAAAAAGAAATTTTTAGTCACCTTTCTTTTTTGCACATTCCGTTAAATTCCTATTTTTGTACGCTCGCTGTTCAAATGATTCCAATTGGTACAACACAAGAAGAATCTCTAGTATCACTATTAGAGAATTTTCATTAAAAAAAGAAAATATGAAACTCTCCGGAAAAGTTGTATCTCCATACGGACAAGGAGTTTTATTGTGTGGGGGATACGCTTTGGTTTAAGGGATATCTGATAAATAATTCATATTTGTCGGAATTTCCAGAGTGCAATTTTATATATGTGGAATTAATAGGGTATTCTTATGAGAAAAATACTAATACGCCGAATTCCACGCAAGTCTACTGAATTTACAATTTCTGACGGGGGGGCGCAGATAGTAGTATTTATAAATGGCATGAATGCTTTTTCAAGTTCTGAATTACAGAACTTTATGGTTAGTGATATTTCTTCTCTCGTTTATCTTTCAGGTGCAGATGCGGCGCCATATTCTCCTATGATAGACGGGAGTGCATCGGTTAGAAGTGTGATAATGATACAGACAACTAGGTTCAGATAAAAGATCTACTATTTATTGGAATCCGAATGTCAAAATTTGGCGCAATTAAACTGAAAAAATTTTCTTTGATACATCTGATGGTAATGCTGGCTGCACAGCAATTATTGAGGGTATTTCGGCAGAAGGGGACTTCATTTTTAAGAGAGTTTTCATTAAAAATATGAGGTGAAGATTAGAAAGATTGAAAATGTAACACCGTTGTTACTTTTTGGTTATCAAATACTTACGCTTGCAATAAAATTGTTTTTTAAATTCAGAATATTTAATTTTGTTGAGCTAAACCAGAAATTAAACAATGGGGATAAAAAATCCTCACAACTTATTTAACCTAAAAAAACTAATCTATGTTCAATCAAAAAAGATCTGATGATCTTTTGCGTCTGTGTCTGTTGGCGCTAGCTTTCATTATTTGTACAGTAGGCAGCGCAACCGCGCAAAATTCAAAAGTTAGTGGACGGTTACTAGTCAAAATGGTGATCAGGTAGTAGTAGTTGCGGTTCTGATTAAAGGTGCAAAGAAAGGGGTCGCCACCCTATTATGGAGCCTTTAAAGGAGTAGAATTATTAGAAACGAAAATGCCGATTTTTTATTTCTAATGATGCATGTTCCTAAATTTTGGAAGGGATCATATAATGTTGTATTCAATTTAACACGGTTCTAAAAAGAAGACACGCGCAGTAAACAAACAGGTACAGTTAAATAACCCTATAAAAACAACAAACTATTATTAAACCTAAAATTAATTTTATGTTCACTAAACAAAATTGTGGCAGGCTTTTTAAGCTTGCATTAACGACAATTGCCGCAATGGTATTTTCGATTGGGGCGATGTGGGCTCAAAATTCTAAGATCTCCGGTAAGGTCACCAACAAGAATGGAGAGCCTTTGGCTGGTGTTTATATTTTAGTTCAAGGGACTAAAGTAGGAACTTCGACAGACTCCTGGGGTAAATACGAAATCACTGCCTCACCAAAATCAGTACTCGTATTTTCTTACCTGGGGATGAAAAATGCGATAATAACCGTAGGGAGCAGATCGCTTATCAATGTAATAATGGAGGACGACGTAACCACATTGCAAGAGGTTGTAATGGTCGCATATGGTTCCCAAAAAAAAGAAAGTATTACAGGAGCGGTTTCTACCGTAAGTGTTAGAAAAACATTGGAATCAAGACCAATTACGGATGTGGGACGCGCTTTGCAGGGTGCGACGGCGGGACTTATCGTTACAACAACAGAAGGTTCGCTCGGAGGGTCACCTTCAATCAAGATCAGAGGTAATACAAGTACGCTTGGCGGTGGAACAGGAAAGCCGCTTATTGTTTTGGATAATGTAGAAGTACCCGATCTATCATACGTTAACCCCGACGATATTGAAAGCATTTCCGTTTTAAAAGATGCCGCCACTACGGCCATTTATGGTGCGCGCGCAGCATTTGGAGCAATACTTATCACTACAAAAAAGGGAGATAGAGACGGCGGAATACATGTAACTTATTCTAATAACTTTGCGTGGTCACGACAGACAAAAACCCCGGAACCATTGAGGCCGGACCAACAGCTAAATTACGAATGGTTGCAATATAATGGTTTAAATGCAACTCCGACGGAAGAATTTTCCGTAATAGGTCCTGTCTATTATAACAGAGAAACCATCGCGAAGGTGAAAGATTATTGGGATAAATATAAGTATGGCAAACAATTTGGCAATGAGATGGTTGTAGGACGAGATTTTGATTTTGGTACAGGGGGGAACAGTTCCAGGATCTATCCTTACAGATCTTGGGATGTCAACGGAATGTATTATAAAAAGAACGCTCCACAACAATCTCATAATATAAGCATAAGCGGAGGAACCCAGAACACTAGGTATAATATCTCTGCAGGATTATTGAATGAAAGAGGTTTAATGAAAGCCTTTTCAGATTCTTATAAAAGGTATAATGTGAGGGCAAGTGTTGAAACGGATGTAAATAAATATTTGACTTTGCGCACTGGATATATGATGTCCAAGAGTGTGACAAAAACGCCTTTCAATTATGCGGCTTCCACCTATCCTCCCGTTTATTACATGTATCGATGGTCGACAATATATCCTTATGGTACTTATGACGGTTTAAAGTCTCGTAGTGCCATAACCGAATTGGAAGAGGCTAAGCCGGTAGAAGATCAGACATTTTATCACCGTTTGAATTTGGGAGCGTCATTGCATATAATCAAAGGATTGAATGTTAATTTTGATTACACTGCCAATCTTACGAATTGGGATGAACACACTCAGGGCGGCCAAATTTCTGCAATTAATTGGTTTAATGGCGCAATGACATCAGGGGATATAAAATCCCTATATTCCATGTATACCGCTGCCAATTATAACTATGTACAGGAAAGCAGTTCAAGGGACGTCCAAAATACATATAACGGTAATGTAATTTATGATCTGACCATTAAGGACCACGTCATTAAAGTTCAGGTTGGTACAAATATAGAGGATGAAGAATATAAATATCACTTTGCCAGAAGAAATACTCCTTATGACGCAAATAAAGGGGAATTAAATCTTTCTGGCGGAGATCAAAGCGTAAATTCAAGTCACAGTTGGTGGTCCGTTGTGGGTTACTATACAAGAATAAATTATTCGTACAAGGACAGATACTATTTAGAGTTGAACGGCAGGTACGACGGCTCTTCTAAGTTCTCAAAAGATTCCAGGTGGGGTTTCTTCCCTTCCGCTTCTGCAGCCTGGAGAGTATCGGAAGAAAAATGGATGCAGGGCATCAAAGACATAGTTTCGTCCCTTAAGTTGCGTCTATCTATAGGACAGAATGGCAATCAAGATGTCCCGCTATCATCCTTCTATCCAACAATGTCCATTACCAATCCCCCAGTCGGGAACTCAATTGCATACTGGTTGATTAACGGAAATTATACACCATATATCGGTCAAGCATATGATTTGGTGGATTCTAATTTGTCATGGGAAAAAGTTACCACTTATGATGCCGGTATAGATGCGTCTTTCCTCAACGGAGAAATAAATCTAACAGCCGATGTTTACAAAAGGATCACTTCCGATATGCTGTCTTCAGGGAATCCTTTACCAATATCAGTAGGTGCTAATGCCCCAAAAACAAACTACGGAGAATTGACCACAAATGGCATAGAACTTAGCATTAACTATACCCATGAATTTGACAACGGTCTTGTTTTAAATGTCGGCGGTCAAATAACGGACTATAAATCTAAAATAACAAAGTGGAATTCTGATGCGGACCCTACTATAGGGAGCTACTATAAAGGGTACGTTGTGGGAAGCATTTGGGGATTTAAATCCGCCGGTCTGTTCCAAAAAGGAGATTTTGTGTATAGTGACAATGGAACAATTCAAACCGTTACGGTTGATGGCAAATTGCAAAACGTATACAAGAATCTTAAACCCGGATATCAAAAAGCTCTGGAAAGTAATACCGCCGCATTCATGTTCGGTCCCGGTGATATGAAATTCAAAGATTTGGATGGAGACGGCATTATTGATTACGGCAGCAATACTATCGGGGATCCCGGAGACAGAACAATTATTGGTAATAGCCAGCCCCGTTATATTTTCGGATTCAGAATTGGCGGGAATTGGAAAGGATTCGATTTGGATGTCTTTTTCCAAGGTGTTGGGAAAAGACATTTATGGGCTACAGGTAATACAATTCTGCCCGGGTATGATGCGGCTGGAGTCGGATTCAAAGGGACTTACGATTACTGGACAGAAGATAATACAGACGCATATTATCCCAGGCCACTTAATTATTCACAAGCGGCAAAGTGGAATTATGTCTGCAATAGCAAATATTTGTTAAATATGGCTTATTTAAGATTGAAGACCCTGACAATTGGTTACACACTGCCTTCAAAATATACTCAAAAAGCTATGATTCAAAAAGTTAGGGTTTATTTTTCCGGTGAAAATCTACTTACATTTGATCATCTTCACGGCCTTAGTATTGACCCGGAAATAGATTGGACTTCTGCCACCCAAAATGACAGTAGATCTTTTGGAAGAAGCTACCCATACCGCAAAACCATGTCATTTGGCATTCAAGTTGATTTTTAATATTCTACGAACATGAAAAAAATATATAACATAATAATACTTATGGCTCTTGGACTGTTCCTGTTTTCATGCAACAGCTATCTTGACAGGAAATCGCAAGATTCATTTGACGCTTCTAACTACTGGACCAGCGAAAATAACGTAAGGTTATATGCCCAGGGTTGTTATGTTAACAGATGTAGCATGACAGGAGCAAATGCCACTTCAGAGGCATATTTTTACGGTTATGGTACAACTTATGCGTATCCCAAGTTTTTTATGTGGGTTCCGTGGGCCGATGAATTTGTGAATTCCTCTTCATGGACTACAGTAACCACAACTACCCAGAGCTATTTGAATTTTGATTTTGCAATGGTCAGAAGACATAATATCATGTATGAAGAAGTTGATAAAATGTCCATGCTATCTGATGAGGCCAGAAATCACTGGAAGGGAGTTGCTCTGTTTTTCAGGGGATTGGAATATACGAGAATGGCCTCGCAGTTTGGAGATTTTCCTATTTTCACCACAACTCAACCGGTCAATTCTGATTCGCTATATAAAGATAGGGATCCTCTTTATAAAGTTGCTTTACAAGTAGTATCTGATTTCAAATATGCAGCTGATAACGTAAGGCTTAATGATGGTGTATGTCAAGTTAATCGGTATGTCGTGTATGCTTATATGACAAGGGACCTGCTTTACCTCGGTACACTGCTAAAATATCAAAACAAAGATTCAAACGGTGCCGCTAAAGCTTGTTTTGATGGTTGCAAATGGGCGGCCGAGCAATTGATGCAAAGTGGAAAATATGCCGTGACCGATGATTATCGAGCGGTCTTTACATCGGAGGATTTGACCTCTAATAAAGATGTCATCTTCTTTAGAGCATATGCAACCGGTAAGGCTACACACTGCGTAGTTTCTTACTCCAATGATTATGAGGAACAAGATCCTTCCGCATCACAAAAATTTATAAATATGTATTTAGATGCGGACGGTCTGCCAATCAAGCAATCCCCCGTATATAACTATGCATCCGATAATGGGGTAAGAATTTATTCTGAACAAGTTAAAAATAGAGATCCTCGTTTGCTGGCGACATTCAGAGATACAGCTGTTGTTAGAGGATGCACAAGCACACCTGGTACCGCTACAGGTATTTCTGCATGGAAATTCCTACCATATGCGGCCAATTCAACAGATGCAAAATATACAAGTCAAAACAATATTACAGCGGCTCCTCTGATTCGATATTCGGAAGTACTGCTTAATTATGCCGAGGCTTGCTATGAAACAGGAACTTTTACACAGGCAATTGCCGATGCAACGATTAACAAATTGAGAGATCGCAATATCAAGTGCAACAACAAAGGTAACAACCTAACGAAAGTTCCACATATGGTGCTTCAAGGAACGAACGTTACTGCCAATGGAGTTATCATAAATGATCCAGATAGAGATACAGACGTCCCTCCCATTCTATGGGAAATCAGGCGAGAAAGAGCTGTTGAACTTTCAATGGAAGGACAACGAAGAAATGACCTGCAGAGGTGGGGTAAATTCTCATATTTAAAGACAGCACAGGTGGATGACGCACACCCGTCCGAGTTGGCTTATGGTGCTATCTTTGATTACAGAGACCTTTCTTCCTCTGTAAAAGCATCCGTAAGAAAAAGTAATCCAAAGCTATACTCATTCAATGCGGATTCTTCGTTAGTCGCGGTTTATAATTTGTATAATGTAAAGTACAGAAGGGACTGGAAGGATGACGATGTAACATATACAAGACAATATTTCCAAGCTGTGCCGTTGAATACTATCAAGTTTTACAAGGACAAAGGACATACTTTAACCCAGAATCCAGGTTGGGATAATTAATGGATTTATCCGTATGAAATTTATGTAACACTTATATCAGATCTTTTAAATAGAAAGACGACTATAGCACTACCTAAAATGGATGGTTGATAATTAAACAAAGTTGTTAACTCGAGTCCCTCCCGAGGATGTGGAATAATACTCTATCCCATCTGAGACAGTTTATTTTACATCCTCTTGTTGCCAAGGCGGGAATTACTGATATGTGGGTTGCAAAAACATTAAAGGCAGACAAGAGAAGCAACGAGGTTACATACTATTCTCAAACATCAGGCAATGACGGATATTCTAATGATATGGAAGTCATTAAGGCTTGCGGAGGAGTTATTGCATCTGCGCCTGAACTTATGCAACTTCTATGTGCAGAAGATTACGGAACGGTTGTTCCGGATATTTTAAAGAGCAGCAGTCTGGATCAGATTTACTCAATAGTAAATGCAACCGGTAATTATAATTACGGATTTGGCTGGCATATAGGGCATTCTGCATTTGGAACATGGGCCTCTTATCACGGAGGAGATTTGAGCGGAACTGCAACTATTTGGGTTAGAGGTAATAACGGGATTAATGCTGTGCTGCTGTGCAATTCACGCAATAATGACAGCGGGTTTGATACCGCCCTTTATTATGCGATTGATAATATAAGGACGGCTGTAAAATAAACCGTAAAATATTATCTTTGCAGCCTATATGCTTGGAGTTAAAAGTAAAACATTACTGTTCCCTTATTGGGCTGTTCTGGCAATAAGAAATTATCTGTATGATAGCGGAATCATTAAGAGCGTCAAATGTGATGTTCCTGTGATTTCCGTTGGAAATATTACTGTTGGCGGTACCGGGAAAACGCCTCATACAGAAATGCTTGTGAGATTGCTCAACGGATGCTGCAGGAGTGATGCCGCCGGCAATAGTATTTGCAGGAGTGATGCGGCGGGCAGTAGTGTTTGCGATAGTAATGTTTCCGGCAATGAAACCGGCAAGAGTGGCGGCGTAGGCGGCAATGAGATTTGCAAGGTTGGTGTAATTTCACGCGGATATAAAAGAAAGACAAAGGGATACAGGATTGTTGGACCGTTAGATGATTTTCTGCTTTGCGGAGATGAGCCGCTGCAAATTAAGCGTAAGTTTCCGGATGTTGATGTTGCCGTATGTTCAAATAGGGTGAAGGCGGTACAAAAAATTGTAGCCGACTGCGGTGTAAATTTGGTCATTTTGGATGATGCTTTCCAATACAGAAAGATAATTCCTTCACATAGCATACTGCTGGTAAATTATTACAATTCAATTGCCGGGGACAATTTATTGCCTGTCGGGACTCTAAGGGATCTTCCTTCCCAAATAAATAGGGCGGATATTGTAATTATTTCTAAGTCACCGGATTTTGGAGATTATGATGGAACAGATAATCCGGAAATGGCGGCGGTTGCGGTTGAGCAGGAAGAGAAAAAGTGGCGCAAAGAACTGGGGCTTAAGCCGGAGCAAAAACTTTATTTTTCTACGGTGTCATATTTGGACGCAAAACCTGTCTTTCCGCAGTATGCGGACTCAAGATATCTTTACTCAAAATTTGCCATGCTGTTTTCCGGCATAGCCGATGATACGGATATCAGGAGACAGCTTGTTGGTAAATATCGCATTGTTGATTCTCTTAAGTTTCATGATCACAAGCGTTACTCAAACTTTGATATAAAGGAGGTTACGTCAATGGCAAGACGTCAGCCGGCTGCCGTTATTATGACCACGGAGAAGGATTCCGTCCGCCTTCTACGCAAGACAAATATCCCCGCAGATGTAAAGAAAAGGCTGTTTTATTTGCCCATAGAGGTAAAAATTATTCCTCCCAATAAGATTTTTGAATTTAAGAAAGCTGTTTTAAAATAGGTTTTTAATGGAGGCCTATTAAGGCTTTTTCCTTCTGTTTAACAAAAAATCTGCTTAAATTTGCCGCTGCCCGGTGTTGTGTCCAATATTTACTGTGGTTGCTTATCTATTTATTCATTATTCTTATGAAAAAATTAGCCAAAATATTTCCATCTTTATTATTTGCTTATCCGTTTCTTTTCTTCTTCCCGACAGTTTCTTACGCGACCAACGGTCAGTCAAAAAAAATAAAAGGAGTACTTGTTTGCAATACTGCAGTTCAGGAGATTACAACCATTCCCGGTGAAAACGTGATGCTTGCCGAATTTGCGGTAAGACATAAGTTGTTAATCGGGGAAACTCTTATACCACTTTACTCACATGCACTTGTAATTGGAAAAGCGCAGTTAGACGTTAAAACAAAATCTATTGTTAAAAAAGACGGAGTTCCGCAAATGTTAAAGAGGGGAACTATTTTTATAAGCTTGTTTATCATGCTTTTGTTGCTTTGTTCAAAAACATTATAAGCCATTATCCGGACTATATGAAGGACTATTTCAATTGTGTCGGCTCTGTTGAATATTACTATAAAAATATTCTTCAAAAAGCTGCATATGAGTATAATATGAAACTTGGGAATATTATTCAGGCTCCAATGGAGGGGATGATAAAATTTTATTTGGAGAGGTAACTGTCGGGATAATAGAATAGAAAAATTGTAAACATTAAAATTGCTCTTAGTAAACATTAAAACAGCTCTTAATTAAAAAGAAAAATCTTTAAACTTAAAGTATATGAGTCAGAAAAAAAATTACATTATTCCTCTTGCCTGTATTGGATTTCTATTCTTTACGGTGGGGTTTGCGCTAGGATTAAATTCCTATTTGATTCCTCTGCTGCAGAAGTCACTAAGTGTTTCTAAGGCAGCCTCTTATCTGATTATTTTTGTAACGTTCTCTGCATTCCTTATTTTTGGATATCCGGCAGGATGGGTGATAAGAAAAATCGGGTATAAGAAAACAATGGCGCTTGCATTTTTAATTTTTGCAATCAGCTTTGTTCTATTTGCAGCTGCTGCAAAAATGGAAAATCTTGCAATGTTTTTGTTTGCTTCTTTTGTTTGCGGATTAGGCAATACAGTTGAGCAGGCAGCAATTAATCCTTACATCACAATACTTGGTCCGATAGAGAGCGGAGCAAGAAGAATAAGCATAATGGGAATCTGCAACAAGATCTCTTATCCTATTGCTACTCTGTTTATTGCATGGCTCGTAGGAAAGCCAATCGCTGAGGCGGGTGTTAATGACGTCATTACTCCGTTCTATTGGATTGCAGCAATTTTCCTGGTACTTGGTTTTCTTGTTTTGTTTGCTCCGCTAGAGGAAATTAAAGCAACGGGAGAGGAAGAGGGACATGAGCAAGATTGCCCATACGCTGCAGACAAGACTTCTATCTGGCAGTTCCCCCATCTTGTACTTGGATGCGTTGCTTTGTTCTTGTATGTTGGTGTGGAGACTCTTGCATTGGAGACTTCAGTTGACTTTGCAAACACGCTCGGACTTGCAAATGCGGAGCAATATTCATGGCTTCCTTCTATTGGAATGGTAATCGGATATATAGTTGGTATTGCATTGATTCCTAAACCATTATCACAGGCCGGTGCACTTAAGATTTGCTCATGGCTTGCAATACTCGGAACATTCCTTACGGTGCTAACTCCGGTTAAAACTTCTATATGGTTTGTACCTTCAATTGCACTTGCATGTTCATTGATATGGCCTGCTATTTGGCCTCTTGCAATGGCGGATCTTGGCAAATTTACAAAGCAGGGAGGTGCTCTGTTGGTAGTTACCATATTTGGCGGAGCCGTTGTGCCTCAGGTATTTGGGTGGATTAGCAATATTCTTGTAAATTACGGAATGGATCAGGCTACCGCTATTCAGCAGTCTTATTGGATTGCCCTTCCTTGCTATTTGTTCATTTTGTGGTATGCTTATTATGGTTATAAGATTCGTAAACCTGCCAAAAAACAAATTTAATCTACATAGGTTTAGGTGGTGTAATTCTATTGTGGAGATTTCCAGATCATTATAAAGGCACGGGTGTCGATTTTAAGACCCGTGCCTTTGTTTTTTGTTGACAATAAGTTTAATTGACTTTGACCACCTCCAAAGATGTAAAGTGTTATGATATAATTGTTACGCAAGTATTTTAAGGTAAGAATGTGGGTGTTGTAAGTATTTCTGTTCATAAATACTTATTCATAAAAAATGAGGGCAGCCAAAATTTTGGCTGCCCTCCTAATAAATAATTAGTTACAAGCTAATTATGATAAATTGAATTATTCTTGATCTGAATCCCACCATACTGGAATAGTCCAAACATCATCATAGTTGTTCCAGCACTTTTTTGCATCAGACATATTTGCTCCAGGAACCTCATTACCAATAGCTGTCAAATTAGCTGTATTATAATTAAGTTCATGAGAACACTGACGCCAACGACGGAATGTACTACCCGCCGGAATTGCAAGAAGTGCAGGTGCAGACATTGCATGATAAGCAGGTATGCTCCATCCAAGGAATAATGTCGGATCGTAATCATAACGGCGCATATCATTCCAAATCTCAACTGAGAATTGAAGTGCAATACGCTTCTGAGTAAGAATCTTCCCAAGCGTAATATCGGAAGCAGAACCAATGCCGTTTGCAAGGAAATTATCCATATCGGCTTGAGTCATAGGTGTAAATGAAGGACATGTTCCAAGGTTTGCATCACCGGCAACCCAAGCGCTCAGTGAAACATTCATTTGCTCCATGCTTGCCTCAATACCGGCCTTATAAGCTGCAAAGGCACCTGATTTATCAGTTTGGTTAAACAATACTTCAGCCTTGATAAAGCAAGCCTCAGCATATGTTCCAAGGTATGTAGGAGATGAAACTCTAGAATAGAAAGAGCCGGACTCTCTTGATGCGTCATTTCCTTTCAATGCCCTATAGAACAAATCAGGATCCGCTGCATATCCTTTTGAAGTACTTGTACATTCAACATATACTGTATCACCCAAACGGGCAGCTGATGTAGAATTAATATTCCATTTACCATCCGTAAATTGCGCTCTAAGCGGACCACCGGAAAAGTTTGGTGAATTTGAAGTAGTTATATCGACACCAAGAGAACGTCTCCAAATACCACTCCACTTAATACCTGCAGGACTATTGGCAGATTGTGAAGATACGGTCCACGGGATAATTTTATCAGCACGCGGATCTTCAACTCCATAACCTGCAAAATTTGTAAGGTTGTTATAAAGCATCTGGGTAACCATGTAACCGCTGTTCATGCCACATACGGAATAAAGAGGAGAATAATCAACCGGTTCATCCCATCCAAGTACGTCGTGTGTTGTACTATTGTTATCAGTATGATAAATAATAGTATTATCGGCGTTACTTTGAGGTCCCTTTGAAAGTGCATCAAGAATAGCCGTAGCATCATACTTACCGTCAAGGTAACTTCCTGCAGCTTTCTTGCTAAGTTTCAAGCAATAACGGGCTTTAAGAAGGTAAGCAAATTTCAACCACTTGCTTGCATCTCCGCCATTCCAAAATAATCACCAACTGAAAGTGCCGGAAGACTTACATCCTGCGTTTTACCAAGCAGTTCAATACCCTCATCAAGTTCTTTTAAGCAGCCAATATAAATGGTTTTGCCGGTATCGTACTTTGGAACTGCACTCTCTCCGCAAGCTTCCGTGTAAGGCATCTCACCATAAAGGTCTGTCATAAGCATAAATCCGTAAGCGCGGATTACTTTTGCTACTCCAGCATAAGACCATGCACCGGCAGCCATAGCTTTATTGTACATATCATCAATATTACTGCATGCACCAACAAACCACCACTGATACGGGGTAGTATTTATACTATTTGAAGGAAGCCAAATTGACATATTATAGTATGTGCCGCCACCGGAATTTCTTGTCCAGTCGCCCATAGACATACTTGTACGCCAAGCGGCAAATTGATTTGCGTCGTTGGCATAGAATTCAATGTGCGCCAAACGGCTCTGGTAAGTAGCACTCTCTGAAGATGGATTCTCCGGATCTGTGTTTATATCAAGCCAGCTCTTGCAAGATACCAGTGAAAGAGATATCAGGCAAATTCCGCACAACATTATAGATTTTATATATTTCATATCGTTTCTTTTTTAAAATAAAACACTTTAGAAAGTCAAGTTAATACCGAATGTCATACCAGAAGTGGCAGGAACACCGCAGTAGTCAAATCCAACTGATGAAGAACCACCAACACCGGCACCGGAAGCAGCAAGCTCTGGATCACCATTATAATTGGTGAACAGAAGAATATTGTTAGCAGAAGCTGTAACAGAAGCGCGTTTTAAGAATTTAATCTTATCAAGTATTCTCTTTGGCAGATCATAAGTAACTGAAAGAGAACGAAGTCTAAGCAAATTAACTTTAGTGATATAGTTGGCGGTTTCATAAGGATAATAAGAAGCATAATAACTCTTAATAATATTATAGCCGCTCATTGTAACACCATTGAATACATAAGTATCATTTGCATCCCAAGAATTGCTTACCGCATTTCCGGCATTGTCAACACCCTTAACAGTAAGGGTCTTATTGCGGACATCACCGGAGAACTTACTTGTACCTGCTCCGTCCATAGCATACTGAGTACCGTTAACAACATCGCCGCCTACGCTAAATTCCCATAACATGTTAAATGATAGGTTTTTCCATGTAAGAGTGTTGTTTAAACCGCCGGAAAACTTAGGCTCACGGTTACCAACTTCTTGTAAAGTAGTAGTATATGTAGGCATTCCGTTTTTATCAAGAATGACATTACCACTTTTATCTCTTGTCCACTTTGTACCTGCTATTGCCATAAAATTGCCATTGTTAAATGAGGCAGCCTGAGCTCCTGCATACTGAACATCTGTTACGTACATTACATTCAGTCCATTAGGAAGATTCTTAAGAGTACCGCGGTTGCCTGCAATATTCAATGCAACATCCCATCTGAAATCTTTCTTCTCAATCGGAGTGCCTGAAATGCTCAACTCCATACCTTTGTTGTATACATTACCTGCGTTGATTGAGCAGAAAATATAACCTGTAGACTGAGGACCGCGAGGGCTCAAAATCTGGTTGTATGAATCATTTGTATAGTATGCATAATCAAGATGCAAGCGATTATTAAAGAAGCCTAATTCAAGACCTAACTCAGTAGATTTTGTCATCTCTGGTTTTAGATAAGGATTGCCACGGCTCCAAGTATTACCTACGCCTACAAGGCCACTCAAATAAGTACCTACCGGCCAAAGAGCTGTGTTGGTCTCATATGCTCCAGTATCTTTACCTACTTTAGCCCATGATGCACGGATCTTACCAAAAGTAAGAATATCACTTGATAGCCATCCCTGCTTTTGAAGAAGTTCTGTGAATACAAATGAAGCACTTGCTGATGGATAGAAATATGAGCGGTTGGCAACCGGAAGTGTAGAAGTCCAGTCATTACGTCCGGTAACTGTCAAATAGACCATGTTTCTCCAAGAAGTACGGAACTCACCAAATACACCTAGAAGTCTCTTGTGTGATGCGCCATGTGAAAATTGCTTATTAGCAGTAGTAGCATTGGCATAAGAGAAGAAATCAGGAACAGAGAAATTCCAAGCCATCTTATAATCGCTATTACTCTTAGTATCATCTACTGCAGTACCTAACAAGAGATTAAAATCAAAATCGCCAAACTGCTGGGACATGTTAGATATAATGTTATGAGACAAATACTTAAAGCGCATTGTATTATCACTCATCATACCATTTAACCACACTTGTTTAATAGCGCCATTGGCAGCAATGCGCTTAGAGTTTATCTGGGTATAAGTATCAATACCAAGTCTGTAAGATATAAACCACCATTTTGTAATATCAGCCTTTACATTAATATTGCCTGTAAAACGGTCAGTGTTGTCATATATCTTATCCTTGTTGATTATCCAATAAGGATTATCTCTTTCATCCCACGGGTCAAGTCTTGTATCAAACATTCTATAACGAGAACCATCTTCATTTAAATAATGAGACATGTTATCAAATGGTGACCAGTTGTAAAC
>DAIRSJ010000029.1:0-19765 GCA_036804445.1 Candidatus Egerieousia sp. | reverse complement strand
CCCTGCAGGAACTCTGTTTTTAACTCTGGAAAATCAGCCGTACCAGTTGCGGAATGTTGGATGTGCGGATGATTTGGATGTGCGGGTGCTTGGTCTCTTCCTTGTGGTTAAACGATGAGATGAAAATCTTCTCAAAGCCGAGTTTTTCTGCCTCGGCTATGCGGCGTTCTACCTGGGAGACGGGGCGGATTTCTCCGCTCAGACCAACTTCTCCGGCAAAGGCAAAGCGTTGGTTTACAGGGACGTCAAAGTTGGAGGATAGAATGCTGATAACCGTAGCCAAATCGCAGGCCGGGTCCGTGACTCTGATGCCGCCTGCCATGTTAAGGAAAACATCTTTCTGAGAAAGCTTGAACCCGACTCTTTTTTCAAGAACCGCAAGGAGCATATTCATCCTGCGGACATCAAAACCTGTAGCCGAACGCTGCGGTGTCCCGTATGCGGCTGTGCTTACAAGAGCCTGGACCTCAATAAGAAACGGACGAGTACCATCCAGCATTGCACTGACCGCTATGCCGCTAAGATTCTGTTCATGCATTGGGATGAACATATCGGAAGGATTAAGAACGTCCTTAAGTCCGCTGCCGGTCATTTCATAAACCGCAAGTTCCTCGGACGCTCCAAATCTATTTTTGATTCCGCGCAAAATTCTAAAGGAATGTTTTGTATCACCCTCAAACTGAAGTACCACATCCACAATGTGTTCCAGTACTTTGGGACCCGCAATGGTTCCGTCCTTTGTGATATGTCCGATTATGATTACCGGTGTGTTGGTCTCCTTTGCAAAGCGCAGCAAAGCGGCGGCGCACTCTCTGATTTGAGAAACGCTTCCGGCAGAAGATTCAACAATATCGGAATAGATGGTCTGAATGGAATCCACTATAAGCAACTCCGGAGCAATCACTTTGGCCTGCTCAATGATGTTCTCCAAAGAGGTCTCCGCAAGCACCATGCAATTATCGTGAGTACCGCCGAGTCTTTCCGCCCTTAGCTTTATTTGCCTTGCGCTCTCCTCACCCGAGACGTAAAGAGTTTTTAAATCATTGCAAGTAAGAGGAATCTGCAAAGACAGAGTTGACTTGCCGATGCCCGGTTCTCCTGCAAGCAGTACCATTGACCCTTTGACCATTCCGCCTCCGAGCACTCTGTCAAACTCACTGCTGCCCAGCAGGATACGGCTCTCCTTTCCGCCCGTGTCCACATCGGAAAGTCTTTGCGGTTTTGCAGAACCGGCATTAAATGAGACTGTTTTGGAGGTGGCGCCATCTCCCTTGCTCACAACCTCCTCAACCATAGTATTCCACTCTCCGCATGACGGGCACTGTCCCAGCCATTTAACACTCTCATATCCGCAATTATTGCAGAAAAATGCTTTCTTAATTTTTGCCATAACAGGTGTAAATTTATAAGTTTTTGCTCAAAGTTTAATAACAAATAGGTTATATTTGTACTAACATCTACTCTGCTTTATTGCAGAGCGGTATTTAATCTACTTAACATTATGAGACGCTCAAATACATTCATAGGTATCAAACAGTTTTTTTTATCTGTCGCGACAGTAATTCTTACAGGTTCGGTTTTTTTTATTGGTTCAAATCAGCTTTTTGCTCAGGAGCAGCACAAGACAATGCAGCAGGGCGAGCATAAGGCCACGTGTCAAAAATGCGAGCAAAAGCTTGCAGATCAAATTGATAAATATGCGCAAGAAGTGCAGAAACAATGGCAGCTTCCCGGTTTCTCCCTTGCAATTTCTTTGGATAACAAAGTTATTCTTTCCAAGGGATACGGCGTAAAAGAGCAGCGTCCTGCCGACGGCGTTGGTTATAAGGGAGCAAAATTCAGTGATGATTTTATTGCAAGCGGAGACGTTAAAGGAGTTGTAAATGAGCCCGGTGCTCCGATAGATCCTAATACTCTTTTCCAGGTTGGTTCTATCTCAAAATCTTTTACCGCAACCGTAATGGCGCAGTTGGTTGGAGAGGGAAAACTTAAATGGACGGACAGCGTAAAAAATATTCTGCCGGACTTTAACATGTATGATGACCCATGGGTTACCCGCAACATGCAAATCAGAGATGTGATGACTCACAAGACAGGTCTTGCAAACGAGGCCGGAACATATTTTCCAAACCTTGGATACAACAGGGACGATATCTATAAAATGTTGCAGTATCTTAAGCCGACTTACTCATTTAGAACAGAGTATGACTACAACAACATAACATTCATGATTGCCGTAAAAATCATTGAGAAACTCACGGGCAAGAGCTGGGAGGAGAATGTTCAGGAGAGAGTTTTCAACAAAATAGGAATGACAAATTCCACTTTGGATGCGGCAGGTTTTGGCAATTCAAAGAATGTTGCAACACCGCATGACTACTCATATCTCGGCAAGGTTGTAACACTTCCGCTGTATGCAAATGAACAGGCTCTTTATTGGCTTACCGTAATTGGTCCTGCGGGCGGAGTAAATTCAACTGCAAATGATCTAATCAAATATGCACAGTTCCATTGCAATAACGGATATATAGTTAATCGTAATCCCGACGGTTCAGTAAAAGATACAAGCTTTATCATGCCGCGCAAGGATATTGCCTATCTGCATAAGGGTGTGACAATTACGGGGCAGGACTCCGTGCATACAAACCTTTACGGACACTGCTGGTTCATTGAGCAGAACAACAATTACAGATTGTATTTCCATACCGGCACAACATGGGGCATGACCGCAATCTGTTTCTTTGTTCCCGAGTATAAACTTTGCGGAGTGATGCTTGTAAATTGTGAAGCAAATGCTTATCCGCGTTATGCAGTTATGAGAAGGGCAATAGATTTAGTAAGAAGAGACACTGTTTTAAAAGACTGGAGTACGGATTATTACAACGACTGGTTAAATGAAAGCAAGAAATCTTGGGAAAATAAGCAGAAAGAGACGGCGGATGAAGCTAAAAACTTTAAACCGGAAATGGACAAGAATCTTTTTGTAGGAAAATATGTTAAGGATGCTCCTTTTGGTCCTGCGGTTGTAACTCTGGAAAACGGAAAATTGTATATAACTATCGGGACAAAGAAATTTAAGAATGAACTTGTCCACAAGACGGGGACGACTTATGAGTTTAGAAGCGACGGTCACGGATTCCCTATAACGTTCAATCTCAATGATAAAGGGAAGAAAGTTACAGGCTTTGATTTGAAATTCGGGGAGGGAGAAGAGAAATTCTTTGGCGGATGGAAGAGATAGCGCCGGCTGTGAAAAAGGAGAAACAAATACAAAAAGCAAACAATTATTGTGATAATATTAATACGCAGTAAAAACAAAAGCAATTAGAATAATACTGAAATCATGAAAAAAATATTTAAAATCTCGATAGTAATTTTTGCAGCGGCGCTGATGATGATTCCGGCACGGCAAGGATTTGCTCAGAATAAAAAGAGTAAAAAAGTTGCGCCCGCCCAAGAGCAGCAGGGGTTTGTTGCAAAGCCTTTAATTGGTGTCTCAAGTTTTGCGGACCCGGGGATTACAAGTGTAAGTCTTACTTATATTCAGGCAGTTGAGAAGGCGGGCGGAGTTCCCGTTGTTATTCCCGTAACAAACGACAAAGAACTTCTTAATCAATATCTTAATCTTGTTGACGGAGTTATTATGACCGGAGGAGAAGATATAGGACCTCTTAAATATTTCAGAGAAGAGCCTAATCAGCATCTTGGTGAAATTGCACCGGAGAGGGATGAGTTTGATCTCCTTCTGATACGCAGCGCTGTTGCAAAAGGACTTCCTCTTCTTGGTATCTGCAGAGGTGAGCAACTTTTGAATGTGGCTTTTGGAGGGACTCTTTACCAGGATATTCCGTCCCAGGTTCCCAATGCCATAAAGCATAATCAAAGCGGTATTGCTCCGCGCGATTATCAGTTTCATTCAATAAAAATTGAGAAGAGTTCTGTTTTGGAAAAAGTTCTCGGATGCGACAGTACGGCGGTAAATTCTTACCATCACCAGGCGGTTAAAAATGTTGCACCGGGTTTTAAAATTACAGCGCGTGCAAAAGACGGAATTGTAGAAGGCATTGAGAAAGAGGGGAATGAATATGTTTACGGAGTTCAGTTCCACCCGGAGGGATTAATCCAAACAGGGAACAATTTCTTTCTTCCGATCTTCAAACATTTAATTGAAGGGGCGCAGAAATATATGGATTCCAAATAGTTTGCAGCACGTTATTTTCTGATGCACAATAACCCTGGTAATAAGAGCGGTTTGCTAAGGGAATTATATGAAAAATATAAATCTATTCTCTGTTTTTTTGCATGCAAGTATACCGGTTCTTATTTGGAGGCTGAGGATATAGTCCATTCTGTTTTTGCAAACATTTTAGAAAAGGATATAAGACTTAATGACTCGCAAGCCCTTAAGTCTTATCTGTTTTCTGCCGTACATAATGCATGTGTAAATAGTATTGCGCATAAGGATACTGCAAGAAAATTTTACCGCTATTCCATGCTTAATATGTCTGAAAATGATGACTCCGGCTATTTGACAAACAGAATAGAATCTGAAGTTCTTTGGGAGGTTTTTTCCAAAGTTGAACAGCTTCCGGCGGAGTGCAAAAAGGTATTTAAACTAAGCTATCTGGAAAACATGAGTAATCAGGAGATTGCCGATATGCTCTCCATTTCCGTAAATACCGTAAAGAGCCAGAAAAGCAGAGCAAAGCAGCTTCTTAAGGAATCTCTTAAGGGTTTGTTTGTTTTTGCAGTTGCCATATTCGGCTTATAATCTTTTAGAGTTAAATATTTTTTATTTTCGTTCCACCCGTTTGACATCTTCACTTGTCTATTATACAGAAGGGCGGGGAGTAGCGGGCTGTTAATTATTAATTTTATGAATGCAGTGAAATTTAACAGAGTAAAATTTTTGCTGACCAAAAACTTGGTTTCTGATCTGGAACAGAGTGAAAAAGAGGAGCTTGAAACGTGGAGAAGATCTTCCCCCGCAAATGAGAATCTTTATATGCGGCTGTCGGATAAAAAATATTTGGCGGGCAGGTATAGAGAATACGGGATGATAAGAAGAAAAGAGCATGAAAACAGATTTACCGGAACACGCTTTACGTTGAGACCGGCGGTTAAATGGACAATAGGAATTGCCGCTGCAGTCGCTCTGTTCTTTGCGGGATATTATATCATCAAGGGGGGAGGGGAAAAGCAAATGACCGTCAAACTTATGGCGGAAAATACGCCCGGGGTATTGCTGTCAATTGACAATAAATCTGTCATAGATCTAAGCGGCTATAATTCAGGAGATAAGATTAAAAATTCAGGGGCGGTTAAAGAAGAGAACAAAATAGTTTACGGTCAAGAAATTACAGGCTCAAAAGATATTTCCGTACACACATTATCGGTTCCGCAAAAGCAAATATTTAGTGTTGTTCTTCCCGACGGTTCCAAGGTCTGGCTTGATTCAAAAAGTAAAATGACTTATCCTACATCGTTTGCTGCCGGCAGCAGAGATGTTGCGCTTTCCGGCGAGGGCTATTTTGAAATCACAAAAAATCCAAAACGTCCATTTACAGTAACGGCCGGAGGAGTTAAGATTAAAGTGACCGGAACAAGATTTAATCTTAAGGCGTACTCGGGCGATAAGAAAATTTCGGCCGTTTTGATGGACGGAAAAATTTCTTTTTCATATAAAGATAAAACGGGTGCTGAAAGAGAAGTTCCCATGCATAGCGGAGAACTGTCTGTTCTTGACAACAACAGCAGGGCCGTTGAGACAACGGATGTTAATGCCTCTTTGTATAATTCATGGATAGATGGCGTCTATTTTTTTGATTCAGAGACACTTGAAGATATAATGAATGACTTGGGACGGTATTATAACCTTAAAGTTGTTTTTGTAAATGAAAATATGAAGAGCAGGGTTTTATCCGGTAGACTGCATTTTGAAAAGAGTGCAAGTGTAATGCTAAACTCATTTAAAAAAATTATTCCCGAACATATAAGATTAGAAGGAAAAACTATTATAATATTTTAATTATCTAAAATGATTTACCATGAAAAAAAGAAGATGCAAATTCTTTTTTCTTCCTTTTTTGCTGAGCGTGCTGCTTTTGTTTTCATTATCTGCGGGCGCACAGGTCAAAAAAGATCTTTACAGCGTTAGACTGAATGATCTTACGCTTAAAGAGGCTTTGGTCAAGATAACATCCCAATGCGGATATTATTTTGTCTACGAGGATGCTGATGTTGCGAATGTTCCAAAGATTAACAAGGAGTTCAAATCCAGCACAATAGAGCAAATAATCACCGCGTGCCTTTCCGGCACGGGGTTGACATTTACTGTCGGGAACAAAACTATTTACATAAGAAAAGCGGCGGCAAAAAATTCCAATAATCAAAAAATTGTTGGTAACGGAGAGCCTGTTTATGTGACCGGAAAAGTTACGGATGCGGGAAATGAACCGCTGCCGGGGGCTTATGTGAGAATTAAGGAGGAAAGCGGCAGCGGTGTTTCTGCGGATGCGGAAGGAAATTACAAGATTAAACTTGGCAATGTTTCCAATGACAAGGTGCTTGTTGTTACCTATTTAGGAATGAAACAGCAAGATATCGCCGTTAACGGCAGAGACATAGTAAACGTTGTGATGCAAGAAGAAAAAAATGAGCTGGAACAGATTGTTGTAGTCGGATACGGTTCTGTAAAGAAAAAGGATATTGCAGGTTCTATTCAAAATGTAACATCTTCTGAGATTGCAAAGTCTAATACGGCTGCATTTGAAAAAGCAATTGAAGGTAAAGTTTCCGGCGTTCAAATTACTTCTACATCAGGCATTCCCGGTTCCTCTTTTTCTATTAACATTAGAGGCAGAGGCTCTATCAATGCAGATACGCAGCCGCTGTATATTGTTGACGGAGTGCAAATTACCAACGGTTCGCAAACTACAAACGTTATTACTAACGCAAATGCGATGGGCGGAATAAATCCGGATGACATAGAGTCTATAAGTGTTTTAAAGGACGGGGCGTCGGCCTCAATTTACGGAGCTCAGGCTGCAAACGGAGTTGTAATAATTACCACAAAAAAAGGGGCGGCAGGCGGCACAAAAGTATCTTTTAATGCAACTGTCGGGATTCAGAAAATAGCACGCAAAGTGCCGGTAATGAATGGAAAGCAATGGGCGGAGTTTGCTTTGCTTGAGTATAAAAATTATGACGGGTATTATGGAACAAATAATTACCAGACTCAGCTGGATCTTTTTAAGAGTTTTGGCTGGGGCGATGACGGATACTCAAAAGCCCCCACAACGGATTGGTACAAAGAAATTTTTAGAACGGCAAAGGTTAGCAATTATGAGGTTAATGTTTCCGGAGGAACTGATAAGACAAAGTTCTATGTCTCCGGCAACTATAATAAGACGGATGGTATTATTAAGCATACGGACTATGACAGAGCAACCGGCAGAGTTAATTTAACTCATGAGATAAATCCTTGGCTTACACTAAATACCAATAATACTTTCAGCAGAAATAATTATAACCAGGCGCCTACCGCCGGTGCGTATAATCCAGCAAGAACCGCTATGTTTTTGCTGCCGGGGGTTTCACCTAGAAATTCCGACGGCAGTTATGTGACAGATCTTGCGTACGGCTATTACCTGTACAATATTCCTCAGATGATGGAGCTTAACGAGTACGGCGGCGAGTCATCCAATTTATTGTCTGCAAATGATTTAACGTTTAAGATTATTAAAGGCCTTGAATTTAAGAGCAGTTATAATTTTGATATGACTTGGATGAAAGAACACCAATATAGTGATCCAAGAACAAGGCTGGGTGCCAGGGTTAACGGGCAGGTTTCTGCGTATTCTACTGATATTAACAAGTTTCAGACGGAACAGGTGCTTACGTATAATACCACTATTTTGGGCAATAGATTTAATGCCGTTGCCGGATTTTCATATATAGATTATAAATATCATATGATAGGTGCCACTGCAAACGGCGTGTCCAATCCTGATCTTAAACTTTTAAGCAGTGCCTCCACCCCGATTCTTGGAACGGAGTCTTATTCTCAATGGAAGATGGCCGGCAGTTTTGCAAGGTTAGGGTATACAATTAAGGATAAATATATTTTTAATGCTACGGTCAGATATGACGGCTCGTCAAGATTTGGTTCTGATAATAAATGGGGGTGGTTCCCTTCTATCTCTTTTGCATGGAGAATAAAGGAGGAGAATTTTATGAAGAATACGGACTGGCTTAGTGATTTAAAATTGAGAGCAAGCTACGGTGTTACGGGAAATTCTAATATCGGAGATTATGTTGCATCTCGCTTGTATGAAGGCGGTTACGCTTACAACGGAATTGCCGGCATTGTTTCCACATCTATAGGCAACCAGAAATTGTCATGGGAAAAGAAACACTCTAAAAATATCGGTGTAACCGCGGGATTCTTAAAAGACAGAATTAATATAGATTTAGATGTCTATCGCGATGATACAAAAGACTTGCTGTACTACAGAACAATTCCTCAGACAACGGGATACAGCCAAATACCTTCCAACATGGGAGGTGTAAAGAATGTAGGACTTGATATACAGATAAATACAGTTAATTTGGAAACGGATGATTTTAGATGGCAGACCTCTTTGAATTTATCTTTCTGTAAAAATTCCATTACAAAATTGCAGGACGGCCTTGACCAGATTGGTAATTATAAAGTTGGCAAGCCGGTTACCGCGGAGTACGTTTACAAATGGGCGGGCGTCAATGCATCAGACGGACGTCCGATGTATTATGATAAGGACGGTTATATAACATATAATCCCACTCTTGCAGACAGGTATTGGACAAAAGGCGCAGATCCTACTTTCTTTGGAGGATTTGAAAATACCGTTTCCTGGAAGAATTTTATTCTTACTTTCTTCTTCCAGTTTCAGAGCGGAGCCGTTAAATATTGGAGTGATAAGACCGTTCTTATCGGGCAGGCGGCAGATAACAATTTGCTGAAAGATGTTTACTACAAGTATTGGAAGCAGCCGGGAGATGTTACATGGGTTCCAAGACCGGTTTACAACGGGACTTATCCCGGCAATCCTATGAAGTATGATAATAACGGAGATACCGGAATGAGCCTGATTTATGAATCCACGGATTTTATTAAGCTTAAGAATGTTACATTAAGTTATAATATTCCGGACAAGCTTGTAAAAAAGCTCAGGATAACCGGTGCTCAATTTTTCTTAAACGCGTATAACCTTTGGACCACAACACCTTACCAGGGATATGATCCGGAATCCGTAGGGAATGACAGGGGAATATATCCTCAGTCCAAGAGTTATAGCATAGGTGTAAAGATTAACTTTTAATTGACAAAGAGATGAAAACATTAAAGATATTTTTTATTACGGCTTTGTCGCTTGTGACACTAAGTTCATGTAATTCACTGCTTGATATAAATACCAAGCATGCCCTTCCGCAAGATAAGATTAAAACGGAAGCCGGATGTAAAAGTCTGATTATAGGGGTTTATGACATGATGCAGGATCCTTTGTTTGCAGGCAGAGATCTTATATGCACGCCTGATGTGCTCGGCGATAATTGCCTGCCTTCCCCGGGAGCGACAAAGTATGTGGAGCAATATTATTTTCAGCCGCGCTACAATATTGATATTTGGGAGTCCGCATACAAGCAAATAGAATCCTTGAATGAGGCCATTTATTATTTGAAGAATTTAGAGCAGACCGGCAACGTAAAGGCTTTGGAGGGTGAGGCTCTTTTCTTAAGGGCTTATGATTATTTTTACCTTGCAGTGATTTATGCAAGAGTGCCGGGCCATTTGGTTTCCGACTTTAATCTTTGCGTTCCTCTGATTACCGAACCGTTCTTCAATTCTTCCGGTAATATTACGGAACAGGCCTCGGTAGCAAGAGCTACCGTTGATGCAGTATGGGCTCAAATAGTACAGGATTTAACAAACTCATTCACTTATTTAAATGGCAATGACGGAGGCAATTTCCCTTACAGAGCTTCCGCTATTTCCGCAAAGGCCTTATTGTCAAGGGTATATTTATACATGGGAGATTGGACAAATACTATTGACGCCGCAACGTATGTTATAAAGAATTCATCTGTAGGCATATACGGCGGGACATATACTGATATTTTCTCAAAGGGAGAAGAGTCTCTTTGGCAACTTCATTACACGACTTCTGAAAACTTAGCCTCCTCTTCTTTACATTCTGCTTACGGTACCGTTGATGACGGAGTCAGAGACTCTGACGGATACGGGGACGGAACCGGTGCAGGAGATGCTCAATTGTCTGTAACGGAAGATTTTATGAATTTGATTGACAAGACAAATGATACAAGATTTGCCGCACTTAGAAAAGTTCATTACAGCGGACAAAATTTGTGGTGGACAACTAAATTCAACAGTTGGGGCGGAACATTCGGACTTGATGATATCCCTCTTTTAAGAATTTCCGAGATTTACCTAAACAGAGCGGAAGCGTATGCTCACAAAGAGGATTATATTAACGCAAGAGCGGATGTGAATGCTTTAAGAAACAAAAGAGGCATAGGAGACGCAACGGCAGTTAATTCTCAGTTGCTTACGGAAATTCTTCTGCAAAGGAGAATAGAACTTGCCTTTGAGGGTCACAGATTTTTTGACATGAAAAGGCTTGGCATGGATATTACAAGACCAAACGGCCTGGCTACGGTTCCTTATGATGATTACAGAGTTGCGGCACCAATAAGTACGTCGGAACTTGATGTAAATAAGGCGCTTGTTAACAATCCTGGTTATTAATAGGCAGAATTATTAAGAATATTTAAAATTAATTATCATGAAAAAATTAATAATTAGCATATACTTAATCTCGACAGTTGCTTTTTTAATGTCTTCTTGCCAAAAGCAGGACTGGACATATAAAGGCCCCCAGTATTTTGAATTCAGCGCATCTGAAAACAACCAGTCCGCTACAAGTAATATTTATCAAAAAGAGAATTCTAAAATAGGCGTAGATTCTATTTGTATTCAGCTTGTTGCACATTCAACTTCAAATGTGACCGTAAACTATGAGATTGTAAAGCAACTATATTATTTAACGGATGAAGATAAATATGTTGAGAGTGTTCCAAGCGGAAAAAGTGCGGCACTTGTTGATACCGTTTACTCAACGGCAACCTACGGAACTGATTATACGGTAGAGGAAAGCGGCACTTCTACATTTTCTGCCTCTACAATGACGGGAAGCATAACTATACCAAAAGATAAATATTTTGGATATATAAAGATTAACATGAAGAAAAAAGCGGGCAATAACTTTTATGTTGTGCTTAAAGATTCAGAAGATACAAAAGTTAATAAGCCCAATTCAATATTCAAATACATTCTCTCTCCGGATATAATTTATTATTTCAAAGAATCATTTGCTTCTGAAATCCCTGATACTTGGACAATTATAGATAAAGACGGAGACGGACATATTTGGAACTGGTATGACGGAGCGGCAACTTCAGACTCCTATATTTCCGGAGGTGTCGGAGCCGTAAAACCGGAAAATTATTTAGTATCACCGGCGATTACCGTTGGCAAAACCACTGATAACGCTTACCTTACATTTGAACTTGCAGCGGGCGACAGTGATTATCCGGAAGAAAATTACCGTGTGATTATTTCTGAATCACCAATAACTCTTGACAACTGTCGCAATGCGACAATTCTTAGAGATTGGACGGCACTTGATTCTTCTTATGCGGATTTTAAGACGGAAACCATTGACATCACGGCATATAAGGGTAAAACAGTTTACGTGGGATTTGTTCACGGAAACTGTACCGATTGCTACTATATTGAGTTAAAGAACGTTAAGGTTTTCGGACGATAGTTAATATATATATAATGTTAGATGATAGATTAAAACAGATTTTTGTAGAACTGACATCTATTGATGCAGTTTCCGGGAGCGAAGCACCCGTTGCCGATTATATCGAACGCTTTGTAAAAAAGCTGGGATTAAATTGTTACAGAGATGATGCAGATAAATTGTCAAAGGGAAACACCGGAAATGTAATAGTGCCTGTTATGGGCGGCGGGGAGTTTTTTCTTGCAGCTCACATGGATACTCCCAGGTCTACAAAAAATTTGAAGCACCGGTTTCTTTCAGATAGAATCACTTCGGACGGGACTACCCCTCTTGGAGTAGACGACAGAGGCGGACTCTCCTCTATTCTTTTTGCTTTAGAGAAAGCTGTCGAGAACAAAAAATTATTGCCTTGCACTTTGCTTTTTACGGTTTGCGAGGAGACATCTATGGCTGGGTCTATTACGTATAAGCCGGCTCAGGGAATTAAGTACGGTTTTACATTTGATTCTTTTATGAGCCCGGCGTGCTTTGTATCAGAGACTTGCGGTCTTATAGATTTTGAGTTTGTCATAAGGGGAAAGGCTTCTCATGCAGGCATCTCTCCGGAGAAGGGAATAAACGCAATTATGATAGCGGCTGAGGCAATGACTCATTTTCCGTTTGGACGCCTTGGAGATAAGGAGACTGCAAATATCGGAATTATTAAAGGCGGCGTTGGAACCAATGTGGTTTGTGATGAGGTCTTTATGCACGGGGAAGTTAGGAGCGGAACTCTTGAAAGCGGTGAAGCAATGATTAATAAGATAATAGAAGATTTTAAGCAGGTGTGTGAGAAGTACGGCGGCAGGCTGGAGACAAAATATTTCTGGGATTTTGTGCCGTATAAAATTCATGATGAGGACCTGCCGTTTAGACATTTTTTAAAGGCCGCATCATCTGTAGGGCTTGTTGCAACGCCAATGAAATCAATGGGAGGGAGTGATGCAAATTCACTCAATGTCAAGGAAATAAAGACAATTAATCTGGGGGTTGGAGCGCAAAACCCTCACGGCAATGATGAATTTATTTTGTATGAAGATTTCATAAATGCCGCAAAAATTGCGTACCAATTATTAACAACACATTTAGAATAATTAGAATAAAATAATGAAAAAGATATTACTTATTGCGGCATTATTTATTGTAATGCCCGCCTGTTTATTTGCTCAATCAAAGAATTCACAACTGCAGTATTTGCCGGAAAAGGTGAATGCAAAGGGCACTCTTGTAATTGAAGGGGGAGGAGACAGAATCTCCGTAATTCTCAAGACCATAATTAAATACGGAGGAGGCGATAATGCAAAACTTTTAGTTGTTCCTTTTGCAAGCGGGGTTGCGGAGGAAACCGGACAAAATCAAAGTAAAGAGTTTAAGAACCTCGGCTGTAAAAATGCGGATTATATTTTTTGTTCAAAGGACGCCATAGACGCTCCGGAAAATCTGGCAAAACTGGACGGCGTCACGGCTATATTTTTCTCCGGCGGAGATCAGCTTAGGCTTGTTGATTTTCTTGCCGGTACTAAGTTTTTTGAGAGAATAAAACAGATATACAAAAACGGGGGAGTTATAAGCGGAACAAGCGCCGGTGCTGCAATAATGAGCCGCATTATGCTGACAGGCAGGAGTGTTACTGATACAACGGAAGATTCACATGAGTTCAACTATATCAGACATAATGACGTAGAGATTGCAAAAGGTTTTGGTTTCCTAAACAATATAATTGTAGATCAGCATTTTATAACAAGGCGCAGGCAGGTCAGATTGATTAATGTTTTGCTTGACCACCCGGGGTATAGAGGAATCGGTATTGATGAGGAGTCTGCAGTTGTCGTAAAACCAAACAGTACTATTGAGGTTATAGGAAACAGCAATGTTATGCTGTTTGAACCGTATAAAGCCATTGCGGGAAATGGGCATGCAAAGAGTTTTAAGCTGACAATTCTATATCCCGGTGATACGTATAATTTGTAAATTTGCAATTGATTATTCATTAAACAGTTGTAAATGGCCGGTTTAAAAAAAATACCGCACACCTTTGTCATAATAGGTGCAATGATTTTGTTCTGCGGCGTACTTACTTGGTTTGTTCCTGCGGGGGAGTATGGTCATCAAACAGTTACAGTTAACGGTGCGGAGAGAGACGTTATAGTTAACGGTTCATATCATCATGTACGGCAGGCGCCTCAAACCTGGCAGATCTTTGGCTCTCTGCTTGAGGGATTTAAGAAGCAGGCGGGAATCATTGCCTTTGTGCTGATAATTGGCGGAGCTTTTCAAATTATGAACAGCAGCCGTGCAATAGATTTTGGAATACTCTCATTTTTAAAGAAATCCAAAGATTTTGAAAAGCACAAGCTGCTTAAAAAAATAGGAGTGAACAATATTGTCATTATTTTATCTATGACAATATTCAGCATATTTGGAGCTGTTTTTGGAATGAGCGAGGAGACGCTCGCTTTTGTAATTATCTTTGTACCGCTCGCAATATCAATGGGTTATGATTCCATTACAGGACTGCTAATGGTATATGTTGCGGCGCACGTGGGTTTTTCAGGGGCGATTTTTAATCCTTTTACAATTGGGATTGCTCAGGGACTTTCCGGACTTCCAATGTTTTCAGGCTTTGAGTACAGAATGCTTGTATGGCTTATATTAACCACTCTTATTATCTCATTTACACTTATTTATGCAAGCAAGGTAAAGAAAAATCCGCGCTTCTCTCCAATGTATGAATTTGATGATTATTGGAGAAAAAGAGGGACGGAGAGTGTAAATACGGATTTTGCAAAAAAGACTCCCGTCTCTGCTTGGGTTATTTTTATCATCACGACGGTTGTGCTGATTATCTTTTCCTGTCTGCATCCAAAGACAACAATTTCTGTCGGCAAGGCGGAAACCACGTTTATTTGTCTTCCTGTTTTGACTATAATTTACGCACTGTCGGGATACTTCACGTTGCGCAAATCATATTTGTTTTATATTCTTGATGTGCTGGCGTTTACGGTCATATTCCTGATAGTCGGAGTACTCGGCTACGGGTGGTATATCACAGAACTTTCTGCGCTGTTTTTGGCAATGGGAATTGTTTCCGGAATTGCAATGGGCTCCGGCGGAAATACCATAGCAAAAGAATTTATCGCAGGTGCAAAGGATATTCTGACGGCCGCATTGATTGTAGGTCTTGCGGGCGGAATTATTCAAGTGCTTTCTGAGGGAAAAATAATGGACACCATTCTTTATTCTCTCTCTAATTCCATGCAGGGTACGGGCAAAGGCGGAACTGTTTCAATTATGTACCTTATACAAACTGTTATTAATATTTTTATTCCGTCGGGATCTGCCAAAGCCGCTCTTACAATGCCGATTATGGCGCCGTTCTCAGATGTAATAGGTCTGTCGCGACAGGCAACCGTTATGGCTTTTCAGTTTGGCGACGGTTTCACAAATATGATAACTCCAACTTCAGCCGTTCTTATGGGTGCGCTTGGAATTGCAAAAATTCCTTATGAGATCTGGGTAAAATGGTTTTGGAAAATACTGCTTGTATTTATGATTATAGGCCTTATTTTATTGATGCCTACTGTCTATATGCAGCTTAACGGTTTTTAAAAAGACTTATGCACAACGGGCCGAAACATTACGGGACGGCCCGTTTTAAAGCTATATGTTTTTATCTTCCGCTCTCTTTTATTAATTTGGAGATCTGATTGTTAAGAGCATAAGATTCTTGCAGTTGTTCTATTGTTATATGCATTCTGTACTTCCACATCCAATGTGGAACTGCCGGGTTGTTTATCCTCTCGCTGTATGCAAATCTGTTTCTGACTTTTTCATTTAGGGACATCCAGTCCTGCAGCGGAAAAATGGCAAACATACTTTTGGAAGCAAGATTATCTCTCAAAACTTTTTCACAATCCTTTGCCGTCGCATCATAATAGGTTTCTCCCGTATCATCGGATTTGCAGGAGATGGTTTTCAATCTCCTCCCAAGCCACATCCTTAAGGTTTCACTGTCGTGAGTAGAAGTGCTGCAAACACTTAAATACGGGAAAGTTGCGGGGTCCGCAAAATCAGTGTTGTCTTTAGGCATTATCTGAAGTTCCAGGCTTAAAATTTTTAAATCCGCCATACATTTGCGGACAGGCTCGGCCAGCATTCCCAAATCTTCTCCGCATGCCAGCATATTGGACGCCGCCATGATTTGCTGCAATTTTTTCATTGCATTATGGTACCATAAATCATTGTTTCTCTTATAGAAGAAAGTTTCATAAAGCGCATTAAAAGATTTTTTCTGAGCGGATGTTAAGGCCATGTATTCACGGCTCTCTTTTGCAGAGATACAGGGGATCCATTTACATTTATTATACGGGTCTTCCATGAACAGATTTTCTTCTGCAATCTTTTTTAAATCTTTTTTATCCTGCTCATCCGGAACCGGCAGTCCGTAGCTCTCAATCTCCTCAATATCAAGCGACAGCACGGGATGAAAATGCCCCGCCTTTCCACCGTCAAGCGGATACGGAATCTCCCATATTCTAAAGAATCCAAGTATGTGGTCTATGCGATATGCATCAAAGTAATCAGACATTTTACGCATCCTTTTTTTCCACCATTTGTAATGGTCCACGGCCATCTCTTCCCAGTTATAAGTTGGAAATCCCCAATTTTGTCCCTCTGCGGAATAATAATCCGGTGGCGCTCCCGCCTGCTGTCCAAAATTAAAATATTGAGGATACTGCCATGCGTCCACACTGTTCCTGCTTATCCCGATAGGTAAATCTCCCTTTAGAACAATGCCATTTGCGTGGGCATGGTCAATTGCTTCAGTCATCTGATTATGAAGGTGATATTGCAGATATACATAAAAGTAGACATCATCTTTTATTTCACTTTTTCCGGAACTTAACTTATCTACATCGGCTTGTGAGAAGACGGAATATTTTTTCCATTTTCTAAAATCTGCGGTTTTGTTTTTGTCCCTTAGAGCACAAAATACCGCGTAGGGATAAAGCCACTCTTTGTTGGCTTTTACAAATTTGTAGTATTCCGGCTGAGCAAAGGTATCATCTTTATTTTGATCATATAAGGCGCGGAAATAGCGCATTTTAAATTCCAGCACATCTTCATAATCTACTGATGCTCTGCGGTTAAGAGATTTTATCTCTTCTGAGAAATCTTTTGCTTTTTGTTTTTCTTTTATATGGCCCAGCGGAGATATTGAGAGATAAAGGGGATGGAGGGCAATTGAGGAGATGCTGTTGTACGGATATGAATCTTGCCAGTTCATGTGCTCTAGTGTGTCATTGATTGGCAGTGTTTGTATGACGCTCATTCCAACTTGCTTTGCCCAATCAATTAATGATTTAAGATCCTCTATGTCTCCAATGCCGCAGCTCTTTTTTGTGCGCAGTGCAAAAACAGGAACTACGCATCCGGCAAACTTTGGTTTGCCTGTATCAAAACCGGCGGAAGAATGTTCTACTATAAGTGTTTCATGTTTAGATACTTGCGGAATCACAAGCACTCTGTTTAATCCTTCTTCCCAGGTGTACTCTCCTGTTATATCATTTTTGCGGACAAACTTATATTCCCACGTTTTGCCCTGTTCATTTTCTATTGGAAAAGACGCAATCCACTTAAGCCCCTTAAGTCTTGCCATGCCGGCGGCTTTTTCCGGTTTCCACTCTCCCGTTTCCTTGCTGCTTCCGCAAACATATATGCTGCAATCTTTTGGAACGTTGGGTATTACTGCTCTTATAATTAGTTCATAATTACGTTTATGCGTCTGAGTGTAAGGGCTGCACTCTCTGCCGGAAAATACATGTGAGAACGGGTCTGTAAGAAAGGGAGCTTCCGCCGTATTTCCCTGCCATTGATCTCTTGTCTCAATTTTTGCAGTAGCTGAATTAAGTGCAAGACGGCGTCCTCCGCCGGCCTCAAAGTAAATTGTGTTTTCTGAATTTTTTACAAAATATTTATAGTACAGCAGTCTTTCCTTTACGGGGTCGCACATTATTTCTCCGTTCCATTCGCCTGATTTAGAGTGTGTAAGACTGAAGGCTTTGTCGGGATTATAGTTGCCTAAAATTAAAGATGAGCCTGTGATGTAAACCTGCTCTCCCGGTTGTGTGTTAAAATTAATTCTAAATTTTATAATCATAAACTGTCGGGAGTTTTAGCTCTCCTTTTTTCTATTGCTATGCTGATGAGTGAAATCACTCCGCAAAGGATCATTATAAATGCCTGAGACTCATGGGAAATGGTGGCAAATACCATTCCTTCCGCGTGAGCTATTCCGTAAATTTCAGACAATGCAAGGCTTACTAAAAAATGATAAGCTCCAATACCGCCCTGTACGGGAACAGCCCAGCCCAAGCTTCCGACAATCATAAGGAATAAAGCGTCCGTTATTGTAAAGTTATTCATGCTTGGAAAAGCAAGAATGGTGGTGTAACCGGTTATCCAGAAACTGGTCCAAAGCAAAATGGTAAGGGTAAAAAACAACCATTTTTTCTTTATCTTGAATGCTGCTAAGATGCCATGCAACAGCCCTTTAAGGAATTCTACAAATTTATTGTGGAACTTGTGTTTTCTTAATCTGTCGCGATAGATATATATTAATATTACTGATGCGGCTATTAAAACAATTATTGCGGCAATTACAATTATCAGAACTTTTGTAAGTCTGCCTTCTGCGGGGTTAATCATCTGAAGCTGAATGAATGAGCCAAATCTTTTCCATGAAAATACCACCATAATTATGACAAACAAAAAGAGGCAGACCAAATCCCAACTTCTCTCCAGAATAACCGTTCCGATTGCCTCTTCAAATGTCACTCTTTTTTTTCTGGCTAAAATTCCGCAGCGGACCAGTTCTCCAACACGCGGCAGGGCAAAATTTGCAAGATTCCCGATTGTTAAGCCGTCATAAGTCTCTTTTAATGTAACCGATGTATTAAGTTGATTTGCAAGAAGTTTCCAGCGCCACGCGCGCAAGATAAAACCGGAGATTCCAAAGAACATGGAGATTACTATCCACCAGTAGTTGCAGTGCCTCAGACCGTCTGCAAAATCACTCCATTTGACTCCTTTAAAGCATAAATAAAGGAGCACAAAGGCAATCAGCAGTACAAGAGCGTACTGCAGATTTTTTTTAGTTGTCAATTGCTTTCCCGGGGTTATCTGCATACCTCCCGCAAATTTACATAAACCTTCCGATAAATTATGGAAATAATATACCTTTGTGAGAGAGAAAAGAGAAGTTATCTATGAAGTCAATTATTGGAGTTGGTAATGCCTTAACGGATATTTTAGCGGTTTTACCAAATGATAATTTGTTAAAAAAGTTCCATCTTCCGGTTGGAAGCATGCAGCTGGTTGATGAAGAAACAGGAGCAAAAATATGGCAAATGCTTAAAGAACAGGGTGTTCAATATGTTGCCGGAGGATCTGCGGCTAATGCAATTTCCGGGACTTCTATTTTTGGAATGCCAAGTGGTTTCATAGGAAAGGTTGGAGATGACGAGCTGGGTTCTTTGTTTAAGAGTGCTCAGGAGGTTAACGGTATTAAGCCTATTTTGTTGAAAGGCAAAGCGGCCAGCGGACAGGCAATGGTGTTTATTACCCCGCCTTCCGGAGAGAGAACTTTTGCAGATTATTTGGGAGCCGCCTTGGAACTGTCTCCTGAAGATTTGAAACCTGAATATTTTAGAGGATATGATTATTTGCATATAGAGGGGTATCTAGTTCAAAATCAGGATCTGATAAGAAGAGCGGTAGAGATTGGCAAAAGTTTGGGGATGATAATTTCTTTGGATTTGGCAAGCTATAATATTGTGGAGAGCAATAATGCTTTTCTT
>DAIRSJ010000028.1:2252-21749 GCA_036804445.1 Candidatus Egerieousia sp. | reverse complement strand
GAGCGGAAAACGGGACTCGGACCCGCGACCTCAACCTTGGCAAGGTTGCGCTCTACCAACTGAGCTATTTCCGCGTTTTGGGACTGCAAATATAGAAAGTTATCCCTAATCTGCAAAATTAGATTACGCTCTGGAACTCACGCAGGAAACGGACGTCATTCTCAAAGTAATGACGAAGGTCATTAACCTGCCACTTAAGCATGGCAATTCTCTCAATGCCCATTCCAAATGCAAAACCCGTATATTTTGTGCTATCTATATGACTGGCTTCCAATACATTAGGATCAACCATTCCGGCTCCCATAATCTCCAGCCATCCGGTACCTTTGCAAATATTGCAACCCTTTCCGCCGCAAATATTACAGCTGATATCAACCTCTGTGCTTGGCTCCGTAAAAGGGAAGTATGACGGTCTCATTCTGATTTGTGTATCCGGTCCAAACATCTCACGCACAAACAGTAAGATAGCCTGTTTTAAATCTGCAAATGAAACATGCTTATCTATGTACAATCCTTCTACCTGGTGGAAAATGCAGTGCGCGCGGGCGGAAATTGCCTCATTTCTAAATACCCGGCCCGGACATACAACCCTGATAGGCAGCGGCATACGCTCCATTGTGCGGACCTGTACTGAACTCGTATGAGTCCTCAGCAAAATTGGATCATTACTGTCGGGATTAATAAAAAATGTATCCTGCATATCGCGAGCAGGATGGTCCGGAGGAAAATTAAGAGCCGTAAACACATGCCAATCATCCTCTATCTCAGGGCCTTCCGCAACTGCGTAGCCGAATTTTCCAAAAATATTAAGAATCTCCTCTCGGGCAAGAGAAATTGGGTGTCTGGTTCCAAGTTCAAACTTGTCCCCCGGCTTTGTAAAGTCAAACTTACTGCATCCTGCAATCTGCCCGTTTTCAAAATTTTCCCTCAGCGCTTCAATCTTTTCCGCCGCCTTGGTCTTTAGCAAATTCAGTTTTTGTCCAAACTCCTTTTTCTCCGCTGGCAACACGCTGCGGAATTCATCAAACATTTTTGTGATCTCTCCCTTCTTTCCAAGAAGCTTTACTCTAATGTCTTCAACATCTTGCAGTTTCTGAGCCTTAAGATCTTCAATCTTTTGCAGGAGCTGCTCAATTTCCTCTTTTGTCATCTCTTAAAATTTTACGGCTGCAAATATACTAAATTAATGAGGTTAAATTTTCTCCCTTACCACAGGCATGGTCATACACCTTGCGCCACCGCCACCGCGCGGAAGCTCACTTCCCTCTATTGTTATTACGCAACGCTTATATTCATTCAAATCTTTCTTTCCCGCTATAACATCTCTTGCCGTAATAATCTCATAGCCGCTGTCATTCATTGCATCAATGGTATGAACATTACGGGCGTATGAAAATATTTTTCCCGGCTCCAGCGCAAAACTGTTTGCGCCGCTGTGCCACTGCTCTCTCTCCTCATTCCACTCATCATCTCCTCCGCAAATAACGGGTTTCATATCAACGCCGAGACGTCTTAATGCACTTATTATGTTTGCGACAGTTTTTATATTTTTTACCCTGCCGTTATCTACTGTAATCAGCACCGTTCTGTACTCATTATCACCAAGTATAAGCGGCTCGTAAATCAGGCAGCTGTCCCTGTCTAGTATTGTGAACACCATGTCCAAATGAATAAATGACTCAACATTTCCGGGAAGCTCCTGCACAAGAATATATTTTTCTCCCCCGTTTTTGTCTTTGCAAAAACGGGAAATCAACATATCAATGCCTTGTGTGCTTGTACGTAATCCGTTGCCGACCAATACAATATGGTCATTAACAACTAATACGTCTCCTCCTTCTATAGTAAGACCGGCATTAATCTGGCTGCCCGCCATTCCGCCCTCTCCGACTTTTTCATGAGAATAATCATTAGCGTTAATAAGCTCACATTCAAATAATTGAGGACATTTAAAAATTGCCTCCATAATCATGGATTCACGCACTCTTACCTGATTGGCCATCTTACAAATCAAAACATCTTCCCCTATGGAAGCAGAAGCATCTCTTGTAAAATAGAAATTATAAAGAGGACTAAGCGCATAATACTCATCCTTTATGTACGCGGTAAGCGTGTCAATTTTTGCGGGCAATCCTTCAATCATAAGAGTTGTCAACTCTTTGGAATTCATCTCCATAAGAGCATCAAAGTAATCATTTGCATTCTCAACGTTGCAGATTTTCCTAATCAGGGTGTCCCTCTGGCGACGGTCATCAAGCACCGTTTTAAGCAAATCATTTACTTGATAGGTTTTAGTGTACTTCTTAAGCACACCATTAAGCTGAGAGTATTCTTTTTGAGCTATTGACAAATTCAATATGTCACTGTATAAAGCGCGCTGTGCAGTGCAAGGCGTCATATTCTCTACCTCTGCTCCGGGAGTGTGAAGAATTACCCCTTTCAAACGGCCTATCTCGCTTTGTACGTTTACTTTTACAGGTGTCATAAATTATTTTGTTTAATATTGTTGTCCCGACAGATAATCCGTCGGGATTCTTATTCTATTGATACTTAGACAGATCTTTTACAGCAAGGTCTGTAAAAATTTCCTTGAATCCCTTCTCGTCCCGCGGACATACAAGCAGAACATCTTTTGTGCTTATCACCATATAATTCTGCAATCCCTTAACAACCACAAGCTTTCCCTTCTCATTTGAGACAATGATTGAGTCCTTTGTGTTAATCATCATATTTGCGTCAGCCACAATCACGTTATTATCAGAATCTTTCTCATTGTGGACATACAGACTCTCCCATGTTCCCAAATCACTCCACCCAAATGAAGCCTCAAAAACCCAGCTCTTTGATGTTTTCTCCATTACTCCGTAATCTATTGATATTGCGGTGCTTGCTTCATAGGCGTCATCTGCTGCACTCTGCTCCTTAGGGGTATAATACATATCTGAAATCTCCTTGAATTGCGTTGCTACATCCGGCAAATATTTCTCCAGCTCACTCTTGATAGCCCCCAGATTCCAAACAAAAATTCCGGAGTTCCATAAAAACTCTCCGCTCTTAACAAGCTCTTTTGCAAGGTCAGCGTTTGGCTTCTCGGTAAAAGTTTTTACCTGATACGCCGTATGTCCGTTTATTTGTTTTGACTTAACCCTATTTGTCTGGATATAACCATATTGCGTCTCCGGACGGGTGGGTTTTATTCCTAACGTATAAAGTTCTTTTGTCACGGCTGCATGGTCAAGAACAGTGCTGATTGTATCTAAAAAAGCCTCCTCGTTTATAATGAGATGGTCAGAGGGTGTAACAACAACACACGCATCCGGATGTTTTTTATACAGCTTGTAAGTTGCATAAGCAATGCAGGGCGCTGTATTTCTGCGCCGGGTCTCAAGCAAGATATTCTCATCAAGCAATTCCGGTACTTGCTTTTTAATCAAATCTTTATACTGCATTGCGGAAACAATGATAATGTTCTCCGCAGGAATAATCTTTTCAAATCTGTGAACCGTAGCCTGTAAAAAAGACTCGCCCGTACCAAGAATATCCAAAAACTGTTTAGGCGTTGCATTTCTGCTTACCGGCCAAAAACGGCTCCCTACGCCGCCGGCCATAATAATACAATACTTGTTGCTCTCCATATCTATATCTCTTCAATTAATTTACTAAGGTAAGAAAATTTTAATTCCTAATCTCTTGCGGGCATATCTTGCTGCATTTAAGGGTTTTACCAAGACGGGGCAAATGCGTTGGGAAAATACTCGACAGTATAACCCTGCGGCATAAACACCACAGACACAATATCAAAAACAACCTCTTTTTTTATACGATTTCTCTTTACAAAACCGTTTGCCGCTGCTATAACTTTTTTCTGCTTTACAACATCTACTGTTTCTACAGGTTCTATCAAGACGGGATAGACCCTGCTCCTAACCTCCACTATATGAAGCATGTTTTCATCCTCCATAATAATATCAAGCTCCAGGTGCCCGCATCTCCAATTGCGTTCCAACAATCTAAAACCTTTCTTTAAAAGAAATTTGAGAGCAATTTCTTCACCCTCTTTTCCCTTTTCCGCCGTCACTTTTTTCTCCATATTTCCTAAAAACAACTTGCAGAGCCACAAGAATTTGACTCTGCAAGAATTTGATTATCAAGAACCGTTTTCTACGCAGGTTGCAGTTATCTGCGGCTGCCGTGATGATGATGATGTTCTTTGGAACTTTCCGCAACTTTTGTTGCAGACGGCTTTTCATACGTCACCAATACCGCACCCTTAGGAAGGTGTTCTCCAACCGTTACGTTAACCTCCTTGATTTTACCGTCATACGGGGCATTGACAACGTTTTTCATCTTCATTGCCTCATATATCATAAGCTTGTCTCCCACATGTACTTCCTGCCCCGCCTTAGTAAAAATTTGAATTACGGAGCCGGGAATATGAGAAATCACCTTTGTCAAATCCGGGGCCTGCCATTTTTTACGCTCAATAAATTTCTTGGTAAAAAACGTTTTATAGAAGCGTCCTTCCTCGTGAAGCTGCAGTTTTGACTGCCCGACAACCGGTGTCACCAAGGCATCGGCAACTTCACCTATTGAATGCACTTGCTTCTCGGCTTTATCCAAAGCCTTCACTTTCTGGTCAAAAGCTTTCTCGGCATTCGCCTTAACATCCGGTTTTGGCTGAGAAACTTTTGCATCCTCCTCCTTTGCCGCCGCCAGTGAAGAAACTTTATAACCCGGTCTTATCTTTTTAATACTTGTAGATTTATTTTCAGTCTTTTTCATTTCACCACCTTTTATGTTAAACAAAACTCTGAGTGCTAACCGTTAAAATGGTGGAAGGCCGTGCTTCTTGCTGGGACCGCCGGCATATTTATCAACTGATATTTCCAAAGATTGAAGAATAAACTTCCTTGTATCCGCAGGGTTGATAACAGAATCTATATATCCTTTGGATGCTGCTACATAAGGATTTGCAAACTTTTCCTTGTACTCCGCAACTTTCTGCTTTCTCATTGCCTCCGGATCCGGAGCCTCCATAATTTCCTTGCGGAAAATAATATTTGCGGCACCGTCCGGTCCCATGACCGCTATCTCTGCAGTTGGCCATGCAAAAACAAAGTCTGCCCTTAAGTGACGGGAGTTCATTGCAATGTAACCGCCGCCATAAGCCTTTCTTAATATGACAGTTATCTTAGGAACGGTTGCTTCTGAATAAGCATACAGAACCTTTGCCCCGTGCCTGATAACACCCGCATGCTCCTGGTCAACACCCGGCAGATAGCCTGGCATATCTTCCAAAGTAACTATCGGGATATTAAAGGCATCACAGAATCTTATAAACTTAGCCGCCTTATCAGAAGAATCACAATCCAAAACACCCGCAAGATATAGAGGCTGGTTGGCAACAAAACCAACTGTCTTGCCGTGCATTCTTCCAAAGCCGATTACAATATTTTTGGCCCAAAGTTCCTGAACCTCAATGAAATCTGAGCTATCTGTCAAAGACCTGATAACGTTGCGGACATCATAAGGCGCCGTTGCGTCTGCAGGGACAATCTTTTCAATCTTAAATTTTTTGTCCGGTTCTTCTGATTTTTTAACTACAGCGCTAACTTTGTTATTAGCAGGCAGATATGAAAGCAATGTCTTGATTTGCTTAAAGCACTGTTCCTCACTCTCCGCAAAGAAATGGGCGTTACCCGTAATCTCACAGTGAACGCGAGCACCGCCAAGACTTTCCATATCTATCTCTTCACCCAGTACGGATTTTATAACTTCCGGCCCGGTGATAAACATCTTGGAAATCTTATCTACTACAAAAACAAAATCAGTCAATGCGGGAGAATAAACTGCGCCGCCTGCGCAAGGTCCCAAAATGACAGATATTTGAGGAATTACACCACTGTTAAGCGTATTCCTAAAAAAGATTTCACCATAACCTGCAAGAGAATTGACACCTTCCTGGATACGCGCACCGCCGGAGTCGTTAATTCCAATAAGAGGAATTCTCATCCTAAGTGCATAATCCATTATTTTGGTGATCTTTCTTGCATGCATACTACCAAGAGAACCGCCGGCAACGGTAAAGTCCTGAGCATAAATAGCAACAGGCTGTCCGTTAATCTTACCGGTCCCTATAACCACTCCGTCACCGGCAAGAATTTTCTTGTCCATCCCAAACTCTTTTGCGTCATGCTGGATGAACAGGTCGTACTCATAAAATGTTCCCTCGTCTAATAGCTGCCTGATACGCTCCCTGGCGGGGAGCTTGCCCATTGCAATTTGTTTTGCAACGGCCTTTTCACCTCCACCCTGCAATGCTTGCGCAGTACGCTTCTGCAAGTCGGAGATTTTTTCGCTTAGTAAACTCATATTATATTATGTGTAGGTTTTAGTGGGGCAAATTTAATATTTTTTTATTTTATACACTCTTTTTACTCCCGACAGATTATTATATCTTTGTAGGTCCTTGTTTAGACTTCTGCACATTTTGCTGTTTTTAATTTAAACTACAAAAGAATTGTACGGGAAACTGTCGGGATTATAAGAGAAATAAACGTAATCACAAATATATGACATTATCATTTGCACAAAGACACATTGGTCCAAGGGAAAAAGACATTAAAGAGATGCTTTCCGCCCTTAAGGTTAATAGCATGGAAGAGCTTGTTAAACAAACTGTTCCTGAAAATATATTGCTAAAAAAAGATTTGGAGATGGATGCTCCAATGACTGAGAATCAGTATCTTGCAAAACTTAAGGAGATGGTCGGGAAAAACAAGAATTTCCGCTCTCTTATTGGTCAGGGATACTATGGGACGGGAGTTCTGCCCGTTATTGTAAGAAACATTTTTGAAAATCCCTGCTGGTATACTTCTTACACCCCTTACCAGGCAGAGATTTCACAGGGACGTCTTGAGGCTTTGTTGATTTTCCAGACTGTAATTAGTTCACTTACCGGTTTTCCTCTGTCAAACTGTTCTATGCTGGATGACGCACAGGCCGCCGGAGAGGCTATGAGGATGATGTACAATGTCCGCAGCCGCAATGCCGTTAAGGCGGGGAAGAATGTACTTTTTGTAGACCGGAACATTTTTCCTCAGGTAATGTCCGTTCTTAAGACACGTGCCGCCGGCCTTGGATTTGTCATTCAGACAGGCGATTACAAAACGTATCAAATAGACCCTATGTGCTTTGGTGCCATTATTCAGTATCCTGCAGCCGACGGAGAAATCAGGGATTATTCTGAGTTCTGCAAGAAAATGCATGATAATGACGCACTTGTAGCTGCATACTGCGACATTCTTGCACTTGCATTGTTAAAAGAACCTGCAGCCTGGGGCGCGGATTTAGCTGTAGGAAGCACACAAAGGCTTGGACTTCCAATGGGCTTTGGCGGTCCTGTTGCAGGATACATGGCGACAAAGGATGAATATAAGAGATTTATTCCGGGGAGAATTATTGGAGTATCGGTTGACCGTCTTGGAAATAAGGCTGTTAGGTTAGCCCTTCAAACCCGCGAGCAGCATATTAAGAGAGAGAAAGCTACCTCTAACGTATGTACGGCAACTGCATTGAACGCTACAATGGCGGGAATGTTTGCCGTTTATCACGGACCTGAGGGAATAGCCTCCATTGCCGGAAACGCAGCAAAATTTGCCCACAGGGTAGCGCACCACCTTAAAGAGTCTGGCTACAAACTGGCAGAAGAGAACTTCTTTGATACAATTGAGATTCAAGGCGTTGACGGAGGCAAACTGGATGTTGCCGCACTTCGCAAAAAAGCGGAAGAGGCCGGATTCAACTTCTATTATACTCCCGAAGGCTATATCCGCATAAGTTTTGATGAGCTTTCATGTAAAGATGAGGCGCACAAGATTCTTCCGATATTTGGAATTGCACCGGGACAGGGATGCTGCCACGGCCAACATGCCGCCGAGATGGGCGCTGCACATGAAGACGGACATTGCTGCCATCCTGTAAATCTATTCATGCAAAGAGAGAGTCCCATACTTAAGGAGGCCGTTTTCAACTCTTACCATTCAGAGACCGCAATGATGAGATTCATCAAAATGCTTGAGCGTAAAGATATTTCACTTGCACATTCAATGATTCCGCTTGGCTCTTGCACGATGAAGCTTAATGCTGCCGTTGAGATGATGCCGCTTAGCTGGAGTGAACTTACAAACGTTCACCCTCTTGCACCAAAAGATCAGGTTGAGGGTTATATGCAATTAATCAAAGAGGTGGAAAAAGATCTTTGCACAATAACGGGATTCCACTCCTGCTCATTGCAGCCAAACTCCGGTGCGGCAGGCGAATACGCAGGTCTTACAACTATCAGAAGATATTTTAAGGCAACAGGGAAAGCCAATAGAAATATAATGATTATTCCTACTTCCGCACACGGAACAAATCCGGCAAGTGCTGCAATGGCGGGATATGAAATTGTTCTTGTCGGATGTGACGATCGCGGAAACATTAACGTTGATGAACTTAAAGAGAAAGCTGAGGAAAATAAGGAAAATCTTGCAGGTCTGATGATTACATACCCTTCTACCCACGGCGTATTTGAGGTTAAAATCAAGGAGATCATGGATGTCATCCACAGTTGTGGCGGAATGGTTTATATGGACGGTGCAAACATGAATGCTCAAGTCGGTCTTACAAATCCTGCAACAATTGGAGCGGATATATGCCACTTGAATTTACATAAGACATTTGCAATGCCTCACGGCGGAGGCGGTCCCGGTGTCGGACCAATCTGCTGCACAAGCACTTTGGCTCCTTACCTTCCGGGAAGTCCTTATGACTCTTCAGTTGGCGGAAAAGAGATGGACTCCGTAAGTGCAGCCGCTTATGGAAATGCAATGCTTCTGCCAATCACTCATGCATACATTAAACTTCTGGGAGCTGAGGGACTTAAAAAGTCTTCAGAAGTTGCCATTCTAAACGCCAATTACATTGCGGCACGTTTGCACCCGGATTATGAGGTTGTTTACGCAGGCGCAACAGGAAGAGTAGCACACGAGTGTCTGATTGACTGTCGGGATTTTAAAGAGAAATACGGTGTTGGTTCTACCGAGATTGCAAAGAGACTGATGGACTTTGGTTTCCATGCTCCGACGTTGTCATTCCCTGTACATGAGACTCTTATGATTGAGCCTACGGAGAGTGAACCGATGGAAGAGATGGATAGGTTTATTGAAGCGCTTAAGACAATTAAGATAGAGTGTGAGAAGATTAAGAGCGGTGAATATGATGCTCACGATAATCCCCTTGCAAATGCTCCGCACCCTGCATTGGAGTGCTGCTCAGATAATTGGGCTCATAAGTATTCACGCATGACCGCGGCATATCCGCTTGAATGGGTGAAGGAGAACAAGTTCTGGCCGGCAGTATCAAAGATAGATGACGGCTACGGAGACAGGAATCTTATAAGCTGCTGCCAAAATTAAATAGAAAAAAACTCGGGTAATTCCGAGTTTTTTTTCTTTAAAAATAGTTGCACACCGTCTCCCGACAGTTTAACAGCACCTGCAGAGAGTCAGCACACAGACTACTACTACAACAATAGCAATGCATGCCGCAAAAATAATTGCTACTGCCGATACATATGTAAATACTTTTTTCATTATGTCGCAAGTTTTTCCGTACCTGTTATTTTTCTTTTTTTAAATCTTCTTCCGCAATCATAAACCGGCTGTGACCACTTTGCAAGATTACTTTTCCAGCAACAATGTACGATTAAAAAAAAACATTTTTGTAAGGGAAAAAACCGCCGGCTGCAAGTTTTTTTACGGACAAATTAATCAATCGCTATAATCCCGATCTATCTGGATAACTACCTTATAGCCGGGGTTTTCTTTCTCTATCTCAGCTATCATTGTGGATTTAAGCTGCTGAACATTAGGAGCTTTAAAGTCAACAACAGCATCAAAGCTCATGACTTTACGCTCAAAATCCACATAAAATGCATGCATGCCAATGACATATTTATGAGCCGTTACACTCTTTGTAACAGAATTTTGCATAGAGGTTTCTTTTTCATCTTTTTTATTGGCGGAATACACGCCAACTACAAGAAAAATATTGAACTTATTGCTGATAATCGCCTGAACCTGCTTGGTAATAACATATAACTCCCTGACCGTAAGGTAATCATAGACCTCAATATTTACGGAGCCAATCATCTTGTTAGGGCCATAATTATTTAAAATTAAATCATGAGCGCCAAGAACGCCAGGCACTTGTCTAACCGTGTTTTTTACATGTGCGGAAAGATCCGGATCTATTCTGTTTCCAAGTATGTGGCCGATTGCAACTAAAAGTAAATTCATGCCGGTTTTAATAATGAAAACACCTATGACGGCTCCTATCCATCCGTCTATATTAACCCCTAAAAACATTGACATTAAAGCAGATATAAGGGTTGCAGCCGCTATTGCGGCATCAAACAACCCCTCTACTCCGCTGGCAACCAGAGAGTCCGAGCCCGTCTTACGCCCCATCTTTTTTGTATAAATTCCAAGTGCAATTTTTATAATAATTGCAATGCCGATAGTCCATAAAGTAACAGAAGTAGGACTTAGCACAGAAGGGTGTATGATTGTCTTAATAGATTCAACAAGCGCCGTAATGCCCGCTGTAAGAACTATAGCTGATATAATTAGAGAGGTCAAGTCCTCTAATCTCCCATAACCGAAAGGGTGTTTTTTATCAGCGGGTTTATTAGAAAGTTTAACACCGACTATCGTGATAATAGAAGAAAGCGCATCTGAAAAATTGTTTACGGCGTCCATTACAATTGCAATAGAGTTTGACAGCAGACCAACCGCCACCTTAAGAGAGCTCATCAAAACATTTACCAATATTCCGTAAGCGCCTGTTCTTATGATTTGTGACTCACGTTTTTCCATTTTAGAATTCACGCCGGTGAAGTAAAGATAATGAATTTGATTAACTTTGCACCGCTCTGCCGCAGAGTTGGATTGCACGGAGACCGGATATGCAAAAATTTAAAAGTAAGGTAGATATTAAGAACAAGAAAGCGGGATTTGAGTATGAATTCCTGGAGAATTATACCGCCGGAATTGTTCTTGCCGGAACGGAGATTAAATCTATCAGAGCCGGAAAAGCCTCTCTTGTAGACAGTTATTGCTTCTTTGACCGTGGAGAGCTTTACGTTAAGGGGATGCACATCGCCGATTATTGGTGGGCCAGCTACAACCGCAAAGATCCAAAGAGAGACCGTAAACTGTTGCTTAAAAAGAAGGAGCTTAAAAAACTGCAGCGCTCGGTAAAAGAGAAGGGTCTCACCATAGTTGCATCACGTCTGTTCATTTCAGACAACGGTTACGCAAAACTGAATATCTCACTTGCACGCGGCAAGAAAGAGTATGACAAGCGTGAAACAATCAAACAAAAAGATATGAACCGCGCGGAGCAAAGAGGAGAAGATTATTAATCCGTTACAGATCTCAATTCCCCTATGAGCTCCTGGGCAATATGTGTAAACCCTCTGTCTGTCAGATGAGTACCGTCTACAGTATCCTCATTGTCAATTACATTACCTGAGATATCCAAATAGCGGAGATTGGTATATTTCTTTGCGAGCCTTTCAAAAATAGATTTCCAAAGAGCATTCTCTTTATTCGTCTCTTCCTGCAAAGAAGAACTAACGTTCTGCTGCGGATATCTGTAATTTGTAACCATTATCACCGGAGTATCGGGATGAGCGGCTGCTATCTTTGTAATGAAATAATCCGAACTGTCTCTGACCATATTATAATCGCAATTTGCCAGACAATCAATGATATATGCAGATGCAGGTATCTTGGTTACAAAATCTGCCATAGATTTATCCATGCGTCCGTTGCCGCTGAAACCTAGATTAATTGTCTCTCTTCCAAGGGCGCGCTCAACAATTGCAGGGTACGCCATGCCGGGACGGGAAGCACACCCGCCTTGAGTGACGCTCGTTCCATAAAATACAATCGGCAATTTTTTACCCGACTGTCCCTGAACATTTGCAGGAAGCAAGTCCGCTGACTGTGGAGCTGCAATTTGCGCGGAGCTGTCAACGCCAATCTCAATATTTTCAACACCGTCATATAGAGGAAGATACATAAGGTACTCTCTTTGCCTGCCATCCATTTTGCGAACAAAAACGTTAGAGGAATTTTTTCCGTTTGGAAATACCACGCCGACATAAATCCAGCTGCTCTTTCCGGTAACCGTATTAACCGCCTTCTTGCCTACTTTCTTTGCATCTTTACCAAGAGATTTAAAGGCTTCCTTAAATTTCTCTCCGGTATTTGCACTTTTATCAACTCCGTCTGATGGTGCGGCGTAATCTGCAAGTGTATAAATATCTAATCCTCTGATACCTGTACCGGCCATGTGAGCCATATTAAAATTATTAATAAGCGTCCACTTAAGACCTATACACTTGGCATTGGAAGAAAACCTAATTGCAATCCCAGCAGAATTCTTTCCGAGATCCCACAATTCGTTCCTAACAACACCTTTCATTCTGTTTGGCAAACGATAATAGTAAGCGCTGTCCGCTGTTCCCTTCTCCGCCTGTCCAATCATCACAGCCCGTCCCTGCTTTATTAAATCTTTAACATTTGTAAATTCCAATTCGGAAACCTTCTGAGCACCGGCGTATTGTGCTGTCATAAGAAATGCGGCGCAGGCCGCAGCTAATTTCAAAAATTTTTTCATATCCAAGATATTATACTTTTAACCATTCAATTTTTATACCGCGTCTCTCCATTCCGCGAAACCAAGTCATCTGCCTTTTTGCAAACTGATGAATTGCAATAGAGAGCTTCTCCTTCATTTCATCCAAACTAAGTTCCCCGATAATATACCGTGTAACAAACTTATATTCCAATCCGTAATAAATTAAATCATCCGCTTTTATTCCGCCGTCCAACAGTTTTTTCACTTCATCGACCATGCCCTCATCCAGTCTCTGCTGTAATCTCTTATCTATGAGGGCATTGCGAATTTCCCTATCGGGATTAAGTCCGATGTATTTGACTTTTATCTTTGTCCCGACAGATTTTTTTTCCGTGCCCTCACAGCAAATGCCTGCCAAACTATTTTTATCAGGCATCTCCGCCGCCGCAGATATTTCAATTTCAATTGCGCGAATAACTCTTTTCTTGCTGTCAAAATCTGTATTATTGTGCGGTTCAAAACCATTGCGCGTCTTTAATTCTGTGAGCATCTTAATAAGTTCCGGCATCTCTTTCTTTTCCAACTCCTTCCTCAGCCCCGGATTTGGTGCAACTTCCTTAAGCTCATAACCTGTGCAAACAGCCTCAATATATAAGCCGCTTCCGCCGCAAAGAATAGGAAAAGCTCCTCGCGCAACTATTTCATCATAAACCTTTTGAAAATCCTGCTTGTACTTGAAAACATTGTATTTTTCACCTGCGGCAACAATATCTATAAGATGATACGGCACCCCCGCATAATCCTCTAAATCTTTGCCTGTTCCAATATCCATTCCTCTGTAAACCTGTCGGGAATCAGCAGAAATTATCTCTGCAATCAACAGCTGACCTTTAGAATTTTTCAAGTGTGCATCTGTGATTTTTTTTGCACACTCAACAGCAAACTTTGTCTTGCCGCTTGCCGTGGGCCCAAGAATGCAGAGCATATCATAATCTGCCGGGACTTTAACAACTTCAGAAAACATATCCTTCTGCAATTCTCTCATATATAGTTATTTGCCAAGTCTTTTAAGGGCTTTCCGCGCCTCTTCCGATTTATTGTCCGCCGCCTTTTTGTAAAGTTCAACCGCCTTATCCAGATTTGCCTCCGTACCTAAACCGTTCTCATAACAAAATGCTAATTTGTAAACAGCCGGTAATAATTTTTTGTCCATACCTTCCTTATACCATTCAAAGGCAATATTGTAATCTAAAGGAACCCCCTCACCATAAAAGTAGCAATTTCCAAGATTTACCAAAGCGTCTATATCTTGATTTTCTACCGCATCATTAAACATCTTAAAAGCCTGTTGTTTATCCTGTTTAACACCCAATCCTTTCAAATAGCACTCTCCAAGTTTATTTAATGCCGGGCCATATTTTTGAGCTGCAGCTTTTGTAAACCATTTTAACGCTTTTTTATAATCAACCGGTATAACTTCTCCAAGATAATATATTTTCCCCATCTCATACTCAGCTGTTGCAAAACCTTGATCGGCAGACTGTTTGAGTAATTGCATGCCTTCTTTTTTATCAATGTAAAGACCAAAACCATAGAAATACGTTTTCCCAAGATTGCATAAAGCCGCCCGATTATGCGTTTCTTTTATAGCATCTTTCCAATATTTTATTGCCATCAACGTATCGGTCTTAACGCCAGTCCCCTCAAAATAGCAATTGCCCACATACAAAAGAGCTCCTTTGTATCCCCTGTCTAGAACTGCCATGAAGCCTTTAAATGCAAGAGAATCATTTCTCTCTACACCAATACCATCCCTATAGCAACATGCAACGGCAAGTTGTCCCTGAACAAGTCCCATATCATCAGCAATTTTGAAATACACAAAGGCGTTTGTTTCATCTTTTGCCACTCCATCTAATCCATACTGATATTTCCGCCCTTCATTGTAAGCAGCAACTGCTTTTGATGTAACTTCATACTCCTTTGAACCCTCGGTAAATTTGTAAACATCCTGCCGATTTAAACCACGGTAATCCGCCGTATTTTGCGACAACACACTAAAAGGAAAACATATTATTACTAAAACAGCAACATTAATGTAACCTATAATCTTTTTCATAACCGCAATTTTGATAAACATTATTTAATATATATCATCTACTTATTCAGCCTTTTCAGTGCTGCTTTTGCCTCTTCAGATTTATTGTCCGCCGCCTTTTTGTAAAGTTCAACGGCCTTATCCAGATTAGCCTCCGTACCTAAACCGTTCTCATAACAAAAGCCCAATTTATATATGCCCATTGTAGCATCATTTTCAGCAGCTTTTTTGTACCATTCAACTGCTTTGTTATAATTTACGCTGGTTCCATCTCCTCTAAAATAGCAATTTCCCGTGTTTACAAATGCATCTCCATCGTTTTGATCAGCAGCGCTGTTAAATAGATTAAAGGCCATTGTCTTATCTTGCGGCACGCCCCATCCGTTTAAATAGCACTCTCCAAGTTTATTTATAGAGCTTCCGTTTTTTAAATCAGCACCTTTATGAAAATATTTTAATGCCTTTTTATAATATCCCTCCAAAAAAGGCCGTTCCAAATAATAACACCCAAGATAATACATTGCGTACCCTTCATCTTCACGAGCCGACGCCCTCAAATATCTCAAACCGACAGCCTCGTCCTTTGAAACCCCTATCCCACACAGGTAGCATCTTCCAAGAAACGCCATGGCTGCAGGAAGCTTATAATCATCTGCAGCTTTTTTAAAACACATTACAGCTTGAGCTGTATCTTTCTGAGTGCCGGTACCCTCTAAATAACAACATCCTAACATACATATAGATTGAGAAAAACCAAGTGTTGCAGATTTTTGTACTAAACTAAAAGCAAGAGAGTCATTCTTTGTTACACCATTGCCATGCATATAACAAACGGCCAAAGCAAGTTGAGATGGAACCATTCCCATTTCTGCTGAAATTTGGAAACATTTAACAGCCATATTGTAATTTTGTTTTACGCCATTTCCGTAATAATAAGCAATTCCGGCGTTATACACCCCAGAGGCACTCAGTATTTTCTCACTATTTTTGCTTCCGTTTTGATCAATAGCAACATTGATTGTACCACCTTGTAAAGTCTGGCCGATTATATAGTGATCATTTTGATTGTTTTGCGCCAAGCACGGATATACATAGAAGCAAGTTGAAATCAAAAGCAAGAGCAACTTTATATTTTTCATAACGCAATAATTTAATATTTAATTTATTAAGAGCATTATTTATATCTTATATCATCTTACTTTTTCCCCGCAACTTTTGCATAAAGTTCAGCGGCCTTTGCAGAATTAACCTCCACACCATAACCTTTCTCATAGCATTGTGCCATATTATAAATAGCCTTGTTACTCCCCATCGTCCGGGCAGTATTAAACAATTTGAATGCTTCTTCTTTATCCTGAAAAACTCCGTCTCCGCGTAAATAACACTCACCAAGCATATTAGTGGCAGCGGCATCTCTTAACTCCGCTCCATCATTAAAATACTGAACAGCTTTTTTCTTATCCTTTTCAACTCCTATCCCTTGTAAATAACACATGCCCATTTCATACATTCCGCGCGCATTATTTTGTCTGACAGATAATTTCAAATAGTATATTCCTTTTTCCAGGTCTTTTGACACTCCTTCTCCGCGCAAATAACACTGACCCAGATGCAGCATAGAAGAACCGTCTTTATATACATCTGCCGCTTTTTGCCAGCATCTTATTGCCTCAGCCACATCTTTTTTAGTCCCGCGCCCATCCATATAGGCAATCCCAAGTAAACTCCAGGATGCAGGATAACCAAGTTCTGCGGATTTTTTAAAAATTCTAAAAGCTAATGAATCATTCTCTCTTACACCTCTCCCGTACAAGTAACAAAGACCCATTGCGTACTGAGAAGCCACCAGCCCCATTTCAGAAGAGACTTGGAAACATCTGACTGCCATCTTATAATTTTGTTCTATACTATCGCCTTCATAGTAACATATCCCGGCATTATATAAAAGAACGGCTTGCTTGCATTTTGCTTCAGACGTATCAGATCCGTCTGAAAAAATGTGTTCTACCCCGTCAATTTTCTTACTTAAAATGTAATGACCGCTTTTATCATTTTGTGCTGTGCAAGGATGGAAAGAGAGACAAATTGCAAGCATAAAAACTGCAAGTGCAATAACCTTTTTCATAACCCCAATAACTTTATTTGTCCCAAATTTAGCAAATAAAGCATTAATTGTCAAGGGAAAAGATAATAGCCTCCCGACAGTTTATGAAAGCTTATTTGTTTTGTTTATGACTTTACGGAAGGTGTTCCCACGGGATAAATTCTGGTTGGAAGTTTTACGTAGAAACTCCTAATCAGGAAAAACAGACCAACTAAAATAAACGGAATGCTCAGCCACTGGCCCATATCCAAGGACATGTTATTTTCAAATGCCTCCTGCGGCTCCTTTACAAATTCAATAAAGAACCTTGCTGCAAATAACAGAGTTAAAAACAGACCAAATAAAAATCCCCTGTGAACTTTTTTATGAGCATAACAATATATCAATACCATTATCACACCTATCAGGCAGTATGAAAGAGCCTCATAAAGTTGAGTGGGATGTTTTGGCAGCAGTTCTCCGTTGCGTTCAAAAATAAAACCCCACGGAAGAGAAGTAGTAACGCCATATATCTCTGAATTCATAAGATTTCCCAGTCTGATGAACATACCCGCAAAAGGAACGGCTATCGCAAGCCTGTCCATAACCCACAGAAAATCAAAATGATACTGTTTCCCGTATTTGTGCACATACCACCACACTCCAAACAAAATGGCTATTGCGCCGCCGTGACTTGCAAGTCCGCCGTGCCAAACCTTAAGAATTTCCTCCGGATGTTCAACAAAGTAATAGTGCGGTTCATAAAAGATTATGTGACCAAGGCGTGCTCCAACAAGGGCGCATATCAAAAGCATATAGAGCATCGGGTCCAACAATTTTAAAGGAAGAGCCTCCGCTTTATAAATTTTTGTAAACATCCAATAGCCTAATATAAAGCCTGTTATAAATAGAATCCCATACCATCTTAAAACAAAATGCCCAATGTGTAAAAGATATGGAGAAACGTTCCAGCGAATAAACAGCAAATCAAGTATTGTCATATTATCTTGTCATTCTAGAGTAAACACTCAAAGGTATAATTTTCTCAAATTTATCTGTTAAAACCAGTTCACCGCAATTAAAATCTCCTCTCCCATTAAATGCCTTTTTCAGCAGAGTATTAGCAAGAAGAGCAGAATAACCATTTGAATACAAATTAAGTATAACAAATGCATTTTGCGGGGCAACAATTTTTGCACACTCGGAAAGCATATCAAAAATCAGTTCATCCAATTTCCATCTCTCCCCCTCCGGTCCGTGTCCGTAAGCCGGAGGATCAAGAATGAGGCCGTTGTATAAATTGCCGCGCCTGCCTTCTCTCCTAACAAATTTAAGGGCATCATCTATAATCCACCTGATATTATCCAAATTGCTGAGCTCCATATTTTCTTTTGCCCACGTGACTACTTGTTTAACAGAGTCCAGATGGGTTACCTCGGCACCGGCTGCACGTGCGGCAAGAGATGCAGCGCCGGTATATGCAAACAGATTCAAAACTTTTATGCCGCCTTCATTATTCCCGACGGGTTTGGTATTCATTTGATTTACAGCCGCTTTATTTACAAGCATTTTTGTGTGCTCATAAATCCAATCCCAATTTGGCGCCTGTTCAGGAAACACTCCGACATGTTTAAATGACGTAAGCCCAAGACGTAATTTCAAATGCAAACCATAAAGACCGCCGCTCTCGGAAAAACTGTCGGGAACTTCCAAACCATGCCGCTTTTCTGACCATTCGGATGCAAGACGATTTTTATCAGAATATTCAATGACCCACTGATCAGGCATCTTTTTTATGTGCTCCCAAGTACCGCTGTCCTCCTTGCCCTGCTTGCCAAAACCGGCACCGGGAATAAACTGCGTGTGCGCCAGTCTTTCCCATTCGCTTTCCGGTAGACTCTTGCTCCACAGTGCTTTAGGCTCAGGACGTGCAAGCACATAACTGCCAAAGCGCTCCAGCTTGTAACCGTCACCTGAATCCAGCATTTCATAATCCTTCCAGCCCCGGGGGCTTTCTACTATTATTTGATGTTCTGCCATTTGCGCGCAAAGGTAACTTTTGTACCTCTCAGAAACAACTTTTTAAACTTTAACAAGGGCCAAAATAAGATTTATAATAGTTGCAAACCACTCATTCATCCCGGCATGACAACGCCTATAGATAGTATTCTATTTTTCTCTTTATAATTTTTCTTGACATACCGCTCCATTCTGTCTTGGTGATCCAATTTCCGTGGTTGTCATACTCATATTCAACGGAGTACATATTACCGCTGGAATCTTTTGAAGATAATGAAATTAGGTTTCCGGTCGTGTCTCTGTTGTAAATGTATTTTGATGTTCTAATGCCGGTAAAAGTATCCGGTGCCGGTTTTTTAGGATGCTCCGGGTCTTTGTCGTATTTCAACGTGACATTGTCAATACAATCTATTGGATCTCCGTTTTTATCATACGTGTAACTATATACGTGATAGTCGGTACTAAAATTGTCCTGAATACCCACGCGTTCCTTCTCCTCCATGGTGTCTAAACCGCCCTTGTCATTGTATGTAAATTTGTTCGCATAATTCACGTATGTCCCACCCTTTCTGGTTGGGTAAATGCTTGTTTCCTCCGTCAGTCTTCC
>DAIRSJ010000028.1:0-2152 GCA_036804445.1 Candidatus Egerieousia sp. | reverse complement strand
CATACATCCCTTTTCTACATCGTCTGCGGGACAAAAATATTTTATTACCGATATTCTCCCCGATGCATCGTATTCATATACATATTTTCTGTTTATTCCCCTGGAGAATAGTATTTTCCCGTCTCCATAAACGTAGTCAAATTCTTTGAATTTTGTAACATTTCCGCATGTGTCAAATGTGACGGTCCATTGCTCTTCATTCTCATCAAAATTTCTGGAAGCGCATTGATCTACTGTTAATGGACCTCCTGTTAACGGTGTCTCCTGTTCTACACTTTTGACCTTTCCTTTGAGCAGAAAAAAAGCGGAATCCTTCCGCAAATTTAGATGAGTTAACATCATTTGGTCAAATGTCCATAAAGTTTGCAGAATATCACTGTGCTTCTCCTGTTTTGCGGGAACAGGCTGACAATAAGATGAGTTGCAACAAAGCACAGCTGCTACGGCTACCGTGCTGCAAAGGATAGTTTTAATATTTTTCATAGAAGTTTTTTAAAAAAGACTATTCAAAGTTATGGAATAATGATTTAACGGCAAGAAAAGAGAGGCTTTTTTTGTAATTTCGCAGCGGCAGGATTGGTGCGCGTTTTGCACATGCTGCGGCAGCGGTCTTCTGTGCCGCACTCAATGCGGCAGACAGTTGAACTGTCGGGACCCTAAAGAAATTAACAATTTAACACATACGTATATGCAGCAAAACATTGACACTTACAATTTTAATGGAAAGAAAGTCATCGTCAGAGTTGACTTTAACGTCCCATTGGATGAGAATTTTAAAATTACAGATGATACAAGAATCAGAGCTGCAATCCCTACTCTTAAAAAAGTGCTTGAGGGCGGCGGAGCATTGATTCTAATGTCTCACCTTGGCAGACCTAAAGGCGTTACCGATAAGTTCTCTTTAAAGCACATTATCTACAGGATAGAAGAGCTTTTGGGAACTAAAATTGAGTTTGCGCCGGATTGCATGAAGGCCCAGGATCAAGCTAAAAATTTACAGCCCGGACAAGTATTATTGCTTGAGAATCTCAGGTTTTACGCAGAAGAAGAAGGCAAGCCAAGAGGACTTGCGGATGACGCTTCTGATGAGGTTAAGAAAGAAGCAAAGACAAAAGTAAAAGAGAGCCAGAAGGAATTTACCAAGACCCTTGCCTCTTACGCAGATTGCTACATTAATGACGCATTTGGAACTGCACACCGCGCTCATGCTTCTACCGCCCTGATTGCAAAGTACTTCCCTAATGACAAGATGTTCGGTTACATCATGCAGAAAGAGATTCTTAACATAGACAAATTACTTAAGACACCTCAGCATCCTGTAACTGCAATCATCGGCGGTTCAAAGGTTTCCTCAAAAATTGGGATTCTTCAGAACCTGCTGGACAAAGTAGATAACATGATTATCGGCGGCGGAATGGCTTTCACATTTGCAAAAGCGCAGGGCGGAAAAATTGGCACTTCCATTTGTGAAGACGACCAGATGCCTTTAGCTCTTGATATTGTAAAAGCTGCTAAAGATAAAGGAGTTAAGCTTTATTTTCCCGACAGTATTGTTGTTGCCGATAAGTTTGACAATGATGCAAAGACTCAGCGTTGCAAGAATACAGAAGTTCCCGACGGGTGGATGGGAATGGATGCAGCTCAAGATACAATAGACGAGTGGAGAAAAGTTATACTCGCTTCCAAGACCATTCTTTGGAACGGTCCCGTCGGCGTATTTGAGATGCCTGCTTTTGCCTCCGGAACACTTCAAGTTGCAAAGGCACTTGCAGAAGCAACGGCAGCCGGTGCCTTCACTTTGATTGGCGGCGGAGATTCCGTTGCCGCCATTAATCAGATGGGCTTTGCAGACAAAGTAAGCTATATCTCAACCGGCGGCGGAGCAATGTTGGAATACCTTGAAGGCAAAGACCTTCCGGGCATCGCAGCTATCCGCGAATAAGCATAAAAAAAGACAAGCAAAAACGCTTGTCTTTTTTTTACCCGCTTTTTTCTCAGCAGAATAGCTACAAAAACGCTTGTGTTTTTTTTACCCGCTTTTTTCTCAGGCAGAATAGTTACAAAAATACTTTTATTTTTTTATGTTTACCGCGCCGCCTGACGCAAAATGCCGGTTCATGTATATCTAGTGCACCTTTGTCATCACCACATT
>DAIRSJ010000027.1:0-21784 GCA_036804445.1 Candidatus Egerieousia sp. | reverse complement strand
TAAGAGCTTATGTTACAGGTGAGCCGGAAGAACCGGAGGGATTTTCTGTTCCGGTAAATGTGGTGATGACAAAGGAGCACTAGGTACACCCACCTATTAAGCATGCGAATTAGCCCGCCGCTTTGCTTGCGGAGCTACCATTGCGGTGCTACCCTTGCGGTGCCGCCCTGGTTTGGGGTGCTACTCTCGCAGGGTGTTACCCTTGCGGTGCTACTCTTGTGGTGCTATTCTTGCGTGCGGTTGCCGGCGCATAAAGCACGCCGGAAATAGTGATTTAACGCACTGCTGCGGTGACGGATACACGCTATAATCTTCCTAACGTCTCTTCCTCTCTTGCGATATCTGTAAACATAAAATTATATAATTGTACAACTTTATGTTTATGGAGTATTCTCTCCCATCGCCGAGGTGTTAAAATCATTAACTTTGCGGCATGTTTTACGTCAGCGAATTAAAAAATACTCCTCCGGAAAGATGCTCTACGGAATTACAAAAGAAAATTTATGAGACTTTTGCAAAATTAAATATCCCTTATGAACGTGTAGATACTGACCCGGCAATTACAATGGATTTATGCCTTCTGATAGATGAAAAAATAGGAATTAAAATAGTTAAGACTCTTTTTCTTTGCAATAGACAACAGACTGAATTTTACCTATTTGCAACAAGAGGGGATAAACCGTTTGTCACAAAAGATTTTAGCCGTGCGCTCGGCATTTCACGTGTCTCATTTGCACCGTCAGACAAGCTCTTGAGCATGATGGGAACCGTAGTTGGCGCCACAACTGTTTTAAGTGCACTGCTGGACATGGATGCAGAAAAAAAGGTAAAAATTATCTTGGACAAAGAGGTCACCGACAGTGAATGGTACGGATGCAGTGACGGTACTGTTAACGGCTATATCAAAGTCAAACTCAAGTATATTCTGGAAGATTTCTTCAATTATACAGGGCACAAGCCGCTGATTATAAATGTTTGAGTTTGCTGTGCTATGATTTTACAAAACCAATTGATTTCCAGCTTGTTTCAAGATGTAGCTTAGAGTGGCAGGAAAAGGCTAAAATGTACCCATCTGATTATCAACCACTTACGGCCGCTTGTGGTTTTCTCGTGTACTTTATACTTTGTCACATGCTGTTAATCAGTAAGTTGCATTTTTGCCTTTACGTGCGTTCTGTGATGGGTGCTAACCCGGTCATTTTAAGTACCTGTAAAATAATTTGTTTCATTAAAAGGATTTTTTCATTCACGCCTACCGCGCTTTATTGCACATTCGGCGTTTGCGCTTGCATACGAGTTAACCAGCCGTTTTCGCATTCAGCGCTATGCTTGCATGCAGTTACCGGCGCACAAAATACGCTTAACATCAGTTGTTTAAAGCACAAGCACGTGAGTATTCACCGGCACATCACACCAGGCTGCACTGCCCTAAACCAATCCCATTGAGAAAACTGCCTTAAACCAATCCTCTTAAGAAAATTGCCCCAAACCAATCCGCTTGAGAAACACGCGGGCAAAAAAAGGAGAGGCAAAAAAGCCTCTCTTGTTTTATGCACTATTATCATCACCCCAAGGTTATAGTTGCGGCTGTGAAGTAGTAAGATAACCAAGAGCGATGTCCAAAGAGCGGGGGAAAAAGAAGCGCATTTTTGGGGGAATGGAATCCCAGTTGGTCTCCACTTTGCCCGTGCCAGCCGAGTATTTCATAATCAGCGTATTATCAGCAGCGTTAATTGATTTGGAATCAGAGCCGGCCCCGGAAAGAACGGCCGTGAAAAAAAATTCTTCATAGGTTTTGCGCTTGTACTCTGTAGCGAGAACGGCGCAGTCGGCGTTGCAAACGGCGCGGCCGGAGTTGCAAACGGTGTCGCCGGCATTAAGAACATCGCGGCCGGCGTTGAAAACGGCGCAGCCACCCGCGGTAATTTCTTTAGAATTTAATTTCTGCAATTCATCGGCAGCAGGCAGCATAAGCCACTCGGAACTTAACGTAAGAGTATAATGATTCTTAGGCAACTGCAAATCCTTGCCGGACATAAGCGCGTCGGCATCTAGAACAAACTCTTTATCAGCAAGTTCCGGATAATTATAGTTATCCGTTATATTACCTTTTAGAGCGCTTCTTATTGCCAGAAGGTTCTCTCCTATTTTGTAACTTTTTACCGTCAGATTTATTGCCTCCGGAAATTTTTCTCCCTCTTTGATTATCATTTTTTCTGCTCCTATTTTTTCTAAACTTATTGTCGCCGGAAGATGACTTATCTCTCCGGACATCCGCATTGCTTGCAAACTCAGCCTTGTTATAGCTATCATCCCATACAAGAGAAAAATCAATTATCTTTTGCTCAAGATCTGTCTTCTCAACTTTAATCTTCACCTTATCTCCAAGAGTAAATTTCTGATGCGTGGATTTGCCTATTACACAGTAGTTTTTCTCATCAAACTCAAAGTAATCCTCTTTGATGTCACGCAAGGCAACCATACCCTCAACTTTAGTAGGCTCTATCTGAACATAAAGCCCCCAATCTGTAACTCCGCTAATAGTGCCGTCATAAATCTGACCAATCTTATCCTCCATAAATTCAGTCATCTTATACTTAACGCTGGCTCTTTCCGCTTCTGTTGCAAGCTGCTCTCTCTCAGAGGCATGCCTGCACATATCTTCATAATATTTCTTATCCGCGCTCTTTCCGCCGGCAAGATAATTTGCAAGCAAACGGTGAACCATCATATCCGGATAACGCCTGATCGGAGAGGTAAAATGAGTATAGTATTCAAATCCCAATCCGTAGTGTCCAATATTATCAGTTGAATATTCCGCGCGCGCCATTGACCTCAGCGCAAGGATTTCTATTGTCGCACATTCCGGCTTACCCTTCAAAGAATCAAGCAGCTTATTCAATGCTTTTGCAAGTTGCTGGGGAGTATCTGACGGATCCATTGTATATCCAAAATGTTTTATGAAAGTTCTCAGCTCTGTGATTTTATCCATATCGGGCTGATCATGAATACGATACACAAACGTAGGTGCTTTTATTTTAAGCCCCGTAGTAACATAGGCGGCAACCTCTTTATTTGCAAGAAGCATAAATTCTTCAATCAGCCAGTTGGCCTCTCTGGAAATTTTCTCTACTATTTCTATTGGTTTACCCTTCTCATCTACAAGCACTTTCATCTCCGGTCTCTCAAAACTGATGGAGCCTTTTTCAAATCTTTTCTTCCTTAACAGAGTTGCAAGTTTGTGCAATTGAAGAACCGCATCAATCACGGTTTGAGATGGCGCATCTGCCAGCAATCCCGTCTCATCATCTTTATTTTTATCACTCGCGATAGATGTTTTGTAATTTGTTATATCTCCGTTATTCTCAATCAATTGCTGCACTTCTTCATAAGCAAAGCGGTGGTCTGACTGAATAACCGTACGTCCAAACCAACGGTCAACAACATTAGCATTATCATCCAATTCAAACACTGCAGAGAAAGTAAGTTTTGCCTCTCCGGGACGCAAGGAACAAAGTCTGTTTGACAAAATTTCCGGCAACATGGGAACAGTCCTGTCAACCAAATAAACAGATGTTCCTCTGTCAACGGCCTCTTTATCAATAATAGAACCGGGTCTTACATAATACGATACATCTGCAATGTGAACACCTGCCTCCCAATGTCCGTTATCCAGTTTTTTAAGAGAACAGGCATCATCAAAATCTTTTGCATCGGCGGGGTCAATTGTAAATGTACAAGTCCCTCTAAAATCTCTCCTTCCTGCAAGCTCTGCAGGTCCGATAGTTACGGGAATTTGCCCTGCGGCGTTTTCCACCCCGTCAGAGAATTTATATGGAAGTCCAAACTCCGTCAAGATTGCATGCATTTCCGTGTTATTTTCCCCTGATGCTCCCAAAACATCTATAATATCTCCCTTTGGTGTCTCCTCGCCGCGTGAAAAAGCCTTAACCAATACCGCAACTTTAAGGCCCTGATATTCAGGCTTTACTTGCTCTATCGGGACTTCAATATCATAAGGCATGTTTTTATTCTGCATTATCACCCATGCCTTCTGTCCTGTTATCTGCAAAATGCCAATGTAAGGCCTTTTGCTCCTTTCGGCTATTTGAAAAATTTCTCCTTCCTCACGATGGTCATTTTTTGCCCTGCGGGTTATTGCAACTTTAACCGTATCGTTATTAAGCGCTCCGTTTAATTTCCCGGCAGGAATAAAAATATCATTCTCTCTGTCAGGAACAGTAACAAAACCAAAGCCTCCGGCAGCCATGCTTAATTTCCCCGTAACTTCCTCAATTACATTTCTCCTGCTACTGCGATTTTTCTTATGGCCGTAACGGTTCATAATTTCATCTTCTGTTCCATATTTGGAACCAAAATCTTTTTCCGCAGTATGTAAATATCTGCGGCTGTCTCTTTTGCTGTGACTTTTGCGGTTGTTGTTACCACCTCTATTTGAGCGGTTTGAACCGCCTCTGCTATTGTTTCGGCCCATGAATTTTAATATTAAGACTCACAAATTTAACAAAAAAAAGCGGCCAAAAACTGACCGCTCTTTTTATATGGTTATTATTTAATAATTACGCCTTAACCTCGGGAGCCGCTTGTGCTGCTGCCGGAGAAGCTGCAATCTGTTTCTTAACTCTCTTTCCGCCCTGGTTTTTGTCATCCGCCTTATCCTCTTTTTCTCTCTCTTTTTTCATATTAATGTCATACATGATAGGAGTTGCGATAAAGATAGAAGAGTAAGTACCAACTATAATTCCAAGTGCAAGAGCACAAGCAAATCCGCGGATAACCTCACCTCCAAAGATTGCAATCGCAATCAAAACAACCAGGGTTGTACCTGACGTATTAATGGTTCTTGACAATGTGCTGTTAACCGCACCGTTTACGTTATCTCTCAAAAGTCTCTTTGGATATAACCTTCTATACTCCCTGATTCTATCAAAGATAACCACTGTATCATTGATTGAGTATCCGATGATTGTCAAAACAGCCGCAATAAACGTCTGGTCAACATCCAATGAGAACGGAAGCATTCCGCTAAATATTGAATAGAAACCAATCACAATAATAGAATCATGCGCCAATGCAATAACTCCGCCGGCACCCCAAGACCAATTCTTAAAGCGGACTGCTATGTACAAGAAGATTGCAATCAATGATATGATAACGGCCAAAATTCCCTTTCTCTTCATATCATTTGCTATAGTGGGACCAACCTTATCAGAACTTACAATTCCGTTAGGGTTATCTACTGCTGTGGTAAATTCCTGTAGAGACATCTTATTTTTATACATGCCTTTCAAAGCGTTGTATAATTTAGCCTCAACCTCTTTATCAATTGTTGTAGAGTTATCATTTATCTTGTAGCTGGTGGTAAGTTTCATCTGACTTCCGGCTCCAAATTGCTTAACCTCAACGCTCTCATGGAATTCTTTCATTGCCGCCGCACGTACTTGTTCTGCCGTAACTTCTTTATCAAATCTCAAAACATAAGTACGACCGCCCGTGAAATCAACACCGTAAGTAAAGCCCTTGGTAAGAATAAACGCAAGCGCAACGGCTACTATGATTCCGGAAATAACGTATGCGTATTTACGCAAATGAACAAAATTTACGTGGGTATTCTTTAAGAAGTTTCTCGTAAGCGAATTATCAAACGTAATGTTCTTATTGCGTGCAAGACGTGATTCAAAAATCAATCTGGAAATGAATATTGATGTCATCAAGGAAGTGATAATACCAATAACCAATGTCGTTGCAAAACCTTGAACAGGACCCGTACCAAAAATGAACAAAACAATACCTATAATTATTGTGGTAATCTGCCCGTCCAAAATTGCCGAGTAAGCATTGCTATAACCGTCGTGAATAGCAAGCCTCAACTGTTTACCGGCTCGTAATTCCTCCTTAATTCGTTCATATATAATAACATTGGCATCAACCGCCATACCCAGAGTCAATACCAAACCGGCTATACCCGGCAAAGTTAAAACGGCTCCAAATGATACAAGCGCACCTAGCAAGAACAAAACGTTTGTAAGCAATGCGGCATCTGCGGCAAGACCTGCTCCATTATAGAACAACACCATGTAAATCAGTACCAGCAAGAAGGCTATAACAAATGACATCAAACCTGCGTTGATTGATTCAGCTCCCAAAGAAGGACCTACAACTTGTTCCTGAACAATTGTTGCAGGAGCCGGCAATTTACCCGATTTCAATACGTTAGCCAAATCTTGCGCCTCTTCTACAGTAAAGTTTCCTGTAATTTGAGAGCGCCCGCCTGTAATTTCTGTTTGAACAGTAGGATATGAATAAACCATACCGTCAAGCACAATGGCTACGCTTCTTTGCAAGTTATCGGCAGTAAGTCTGGCCCAAGTTCTTGCGCCCTCCGGATTCATCGACATTTCAACGTCCGGTGAACCGCCGCTTGTCTGATATGATGTATTTGCGTCAGTTATAACACTTCCGTCAAGAGGCGCCTTACCGTCACGGGTAGAATTTTTAATTGCAATCAAGTCAAAGATTGTTCCGCTCTTATCCTGAGGATCTGATTTAACCGTCCACATAGGAACAAGTTCCGCAGGAAGAATTGCCTTAACCTGAGGCAATTTCAAATACGCATTAACCTTTGCAGTATCCTTATAATGAGCTCTTCCAATTACCGGACCCGGTGCAAGCTGTCCTTGATAAGCGCTTGGCTGAAGAATAGAGAACAGCGGATTTTCCTTTGCAAAGTTTACGTTCTCTTTACTTGAGGTGGAATCTGCGGCAAGCAATTGTTCTTTATAGCTGCTTACGGCTTTGTTGGTTGTACCTGCGGCAGCAACTGCCTTAGTGCTATCTGTCGCGACAGATGCCTTGGAAGTATCTGCAACTTTCACATTTGCAAGGATATCTTTAAGAGTAGTGTTAATCTGCTCCAAATAACTATAAACTTCTTTGTTTTCAAACGTTGGCCAGAACTCCAAAGACGCAGTACCCTGCAACAGTTTTCTGACACGCTCAGGCTCCTTAACTCCCGGAAGCTCTACAAGAATTCTACCGGTGTTGCCTATTCTCTGAATGTTAGGAGAGGTTACTCCAAAACGGTCAATACGACTTCTTAAGACATTGAAAGAGTTTGCAATAGCACTTTCAGATTCGGCACGGATGACAGAGATAACCTCTGAGTTTGTTGTCTCCGGCTTAATTTTGTCTTTCATCTCATAAGTTCCAAAGATCGTAGACAGTTTCTTGCCCGCAGCAACTTGATTCCAAGCCTCGTCAAACAATGTGATAAAATCCCCGTGGCTGGTAAGCTCGTTTTTCTGAGCAAGTGCTATAGCCTTCTGGAAATCAGGAGATTGGTTATTATCAGACAATGCAACAATCAAATCCTTAAGCTGAACTTGAAGCATGACGTTCATACCGCCCTTCAAATCCAATCCCAAGTTGATTTCTTTCTCCTTAACGTCTTTGTAGGTAAAACCCAAGAACACTTTCTGAGAAGTGATGGAGTCTATATAATACCTGTTTCTCTCTTTGCGCAGGGAATCAAGGAAATATGCCTTGTCCAGATCAGATACGGCCGCATATTGCGGGGTCTTTTGCATTGCCGTTACGGCAGCGTCTGCATATTGTTTTGCCTTGTTTTCCTGATGTCTGGTTGCCCATGTAAATGATAACTGATATAAGCACGCCAGCGCTATTAAAATCGCCACAAATCTAATGGCACCTTTACTTTGCATGTGATTTAGTTTTTAAAAGTAGGGTGCAAATGTACAATTTTTTCTCAAAATATAAAGTATTTCCTACCTTTGTTACAGCGTTTTGGCACATTCAAATGAAACTTTTAAGACTTCTTTCAATTATATCACCGGTTCTGTTACTGTCTGTATTTTTTCCGTCAGGCTCTGTTTTTTCACAAAACAAGCAGCCGGCGCAACAAAAACAGGCAGTGCAGACAATGCATTCCTCAGACACATTAGAACACTCCGCTGACTCTCTGGTCAAGGTTTATCAATTTGGCCGGGCTAAGAGTATCTACAAAAATCTTCTTAAAATGGAATCCGCCCTGCCCGTACGTACAAGGCTGGAATCCAAAATTATAGCATGCGATAACGGAGAGTCTCTCTTAAATTATGTTGCTGAACCCAAAGTAATTGCAAGAAACAATTTTAGCAAGAAGGATTTCTTCCTGCACTATCCGGGACTCTCCGGAGAGGGAGCTTTTGTTGAGATTCCGGCAGGACTGGGCTCAAAAAAAGATACCATCTACTTCCCATCAAAAACAGATATTCTTTACTACAGTGCGGAAGACTCACACGGAAGTTGGAATATTTACATGACAAAAAAGGGAGCAAATAACATTTGGAGCGCACCAAAAGTTCTAAACAGCAACGTAACGTCTTCCGGCAATGAGGTGTTTCCTTACGTAACCCCTGACGGAAAAAAATTATACTTTTCATCTAACGGTCATTACGGTGCCGGAGGTTATGATTTATATGTAAGCAACTGGGATGAACAATCCGGAGATTGGGGCACGGCGCAAAATATGGGATTTCCGTACTCTTCTCCTTCAGATGATTTGTTTTTTTATAATACTCCCGACGGAAAATACTCTGTCTTTGCTTCAACCAGAAACTTAGATAATCCCGCAAAAAGCAGTTATGATCCAACAAAAATAACAGTTTATGTCCTGGCTTTTGAAACTCTCCCGGTAAAACATCAGGCAACACCGGAGGAAGCTTTAAACATATCCAGACTTAGGAGCGGAAAATCACAGGAAGAGAGAGATGTGGCTAACACCGCAGCCATAAATCATCAATTGAAAAAGGTGGAGAACAACGTTGCTGCAGCAAAATCAGATTCTCTTACTCAAGTTGCTACTGCAAATTATTCCCGTCTTAATCTGCAATTGAGAAACCTGCAAAAATCTATCAGCCAATCAAATGCGCGCCAGAAGAAAAACAGAACTCTATATGCTGCCCTTCAAAATAGAATTGCAGAAAACACTTCCGATACCCTGCTTATGTCGCGCAGAAAAGACTCTCTTGCGGACCTCACTCAAAAAATCACAGAAGAAGAACGCAACACTTTAGATTTGCAGGAAAATGCAAATAAAACGGCATCTGCCTTAAAAAAAATTGAAGATGATTTCCTTGCAAACGGCATAACCGTTCCATCTGTAAAACAAATAGATACATCTGCCAATGCCGCACTAAACAAAGCGGCACAAGATAGTTCCAATAATAACATTTTTGAGCAAAACACCTTGGGCACAGCCCCGGAAATGAAAATTGAAAAGCCGGAGGCGGAAAAAGATTTAACATTCAAAATCGGAACAACTTATCTCGCGCAAAGTGAAGATCTCCCTGATGGTTTAATTTATCAAGTAAGATTTTTACAACTTGCAAAACAGACCGCCGTAAAAAATTTTAAAGGCCTAAGTCCTGTTTTTGAAACAAAAACCGCCGGAAAATACCTTTACACCGCGGGGATATTTTCCTCATATTCAGCCGCATCACAGGCACTATCTAAAATAAAAAAATTGGGATTCCATTCTGTCTCAATAATTGCTCTTAACAACAGGCAATCTGTTTCTCTGCCTGAGGCAAAAAAAATTGAAAGTAAACTATCCGTTATTGCCTACAATGTTATCATCTCCGGATACGAGGGTTCTCTGCCGGAAGATTTGCTTAAAATTTTAAAGGCAAATACTCAAAAAGATATTGCTAAAATGGGAGACAACTACATTGTCGGACCGTTTGAAAAACAAGCGGAAGCAAACATGCTGGCAGCCAAACTCAGAAATATATCTGAAAAAACTATTTCCGTGGAAAAAGTCAAATAGTTTTTTTATATTGCATCAAAATAAATCACGATAGATATTATGTGGGCACTTATTATTGCACTGATTATCATAGGAGTAATACTGCTTATAACAGAACTGATAATTATTCCCGGATTTGGAGTAACGGGCATTCTCGGCATTGCCGCAATGATTACATCTTGTTGTCTGGCCTGGTATAAGTTTGGGCATGTTGCGGGGACTTGGATAATTGTAATAAACGTTGTCGTTATCCTTATGCTGCTGTTTTTGCTGCTGCGTACACAAACTTGGAAAAGAGCAAGCTTACAGACCAATATAAATGCAAAGGTGGATGAAGATCCAAGAAAAAAGGGGATAAAAGTTGGCATGAAGGGGATGTCTTTAACTCGCCTTGCGCCGGGAGGACAAGCAAGAATCGGAGAAAATAACGTTGAGGTCTTCACAAGAGGCCAGTTGGTTGACGCTTGTAAAGAACTTGAAGTCACAGACATAGAGGGGACAAAAGTTTTTGTCCGCGAGTCCGGAGAAGAAAGAAAAAATTAACAACATAAATTAATACGGTTATGATGGGTCCTGCTACAATGATTATTTGGATAATGGTGGCAATAGTTGCACTGCTTATCCTGCTATGGTTTTTTCCTATTACACTTTGGTTTCAGGCTTTGATTTCCGGTGTGAAGATATCTTTGCTTCAGCTTGTTTTAATGCGCTGGAGAAAAGTTCCTCCGGGAACAATCGTAATGGCAATGATTACAGGAACAAAAGCCGGTCTGCATCTGGACGCCAACCAACTGGAAGCCCACTATCTTGCAAAAGGAAATGTTCCTAATGTTGTAAACGCTTTAATATCAGCTGATAAAGCAAATATTTCTTTGGACTTCAACATGGCTGCGGCAATTGACCTTGCCGGCCGAGATGTTTTTGAAGCTGTGCAAATGTCTGTAAATCCAAAAGTTATAAACACACCTCCGGTAACAGCTGTTGCAAAAGACGGTATTCAGCTGATTACCAAGGCTAGAGTAACGGTACGCGCCAACATTAAACAATTGGTCGGAGGCGCAGGAGAAGAGACCGTGCTAGCCAGAGTCGGAGAAGGGATCATCTCTTCAGTAGGTGCCGCAGACAGCCATAAAAAAGTTCTTGAGCATCCCGACAGTATCTCCAAAGTTGTTCTGGGTAAGGGCCTTGACGCCGGTACTGCATTTGAAATTTTATCAATTGATATTGCAGATATAGACATTGGAAGAAACATTGGCGCTATACTTCAGATAGATCAGGCAAATGCAGACAAGAATATTGCACAGGCTCGTGCAGAGGAGAAACGTGCAATGGCTGTAGCCCTTGAACAAGAAATGAAAGCGAAAGCCCAAGAGGCACGCGCCAAAGTTATTGAGGCTGAGGCACAAATTCCAATGGCAATCGCAGAAGCGTTTCAAAAGGGACACATTGGTGTTATGGATTACTATCGTTTGAAAAACATTCAGGCAGATACGGATATGAGAGAAAACATTTCAAAGTAACCAAAATTCCATTATATTTGCACTCCTTTTAGAAGAAAGAAATCAGCTTAGGCTTCCGGTGAGGTGGGAGAGTGGCTGAATCCACCAGTTTGCTAAACTGACGAACGGGGTTTCCCGTTCCGCGAGTTCGAATCTCGCCCTCACCGCGAATGAATGCAAGATGTTGCACTATAACACCTTGTAAAACTTAAAGGCACCACAAGCTTGCTTGTTAGGTGCCTTTAAAGTTTTATAGGGGTTTTGCGGCATACCGCAAAACATCTTGCATTTGTTCTGTCATCCCCGGCCGGACAGGTCTTTTCTAGTGGTCAAAATTAAAATACTGATTAATAGATTATTATGGTGGATGGGGTTCAAAATTTAGCACCCCCGTCTATGTAAACATTTGGTTATCTGCAAGATAATTCTATACCACCAAGATAGCCGTTTATTTATCAAAAACCTGTTTAGCGTAGCCTTCTACATAGATGGCTTTGGCAGGACGGGCAGGACAAGCTTTTTCACAAGCACCGCAACCAACGCAGATGCTGTCATCTATAGAGGGATATTGCAAGCTGTCCGGATTACTCTCATCCATCGGCAACATAGTGATTGCACCATAAGGACAATTTTGCCAGCAAACTCCGCAAGACAAGTTCTTGTTCAAAACCAGGCAATTAAATCCCTGCCAAACAGCGTGGCCCATATGAACTTTAAATTTGGTCTCCGCCTTTATAGGATTTATAGCGCCGGCCGGACACAAATTAGAACACATGTCACAATCCGGCTGACAAAAACCTTTTTCATATGAAACGGTAGGCTGCATAAAGGTCATTAAACCCATTGAAGGATGCAGCACTTGCCCCGGACAATTGGCAATGCACAACTGACAACCGGTACAATGATCGGCCATATTCTCCGCACTCATCGCTCCAGGAGGAAGTATCGGAATTTCTCTGACAACTTTATCGGAAGTATCCGCTGCTTTTGGTAAATATTTGTCTTTTGCAAGCGCCGCAGTTGTTGCCAGCATTGCAGTGGCTGTTAAAAAGTTGCGGCGCGTGAAGGAAGTCTCTTTGTTTATTGCAGCAAAGTCTTTCTCTTGTTTGCCTTTCCACATAAAATGATAATGAATTGCCCCCTTATTACAATTATCAATACAATCTCCGCAAGAAACGCATCTGCTGTAATCAATTTTATGCGCATCATAATTTATGCAAGATGTCTTGCACCTGCGGCCGCAAAGTTTGCAATTAACGCACTTTGAGGTATCCATCATTGGACGGAACATTGCAAATCTGGAGAAAAATCCAAGCACTGTTCCAACCGGACATATTGTATTACAATAAGTTCTTCCGTTTCTCCATGCTAAAACAAAAATTACAACAAGCGTTACAACAGCTACTCCAAAAACATAATAGCTTAAAATATGATAATGTCCCGGATGAACTGCAGGGGCAAATAAATTAGATGCGATTCTTCCGTAAGAGCTATAAGGTGCAAGCAGCGCAACAAAAGAATTAACTCCAAAAACTATCGCGAGAATAAAAAGTCCAAGCACAACATACCTCAGCCATGAAATTGCGGGGGAATAAGTAAATCTATTCTTCTTCCCTTTGCGTTTGCCTGAAATCCAGGAGATTACATCTTGCATAACTCCAAGCGGGCAAATAACGGAACAATAAATTCTGCCGATTATCAAAGTCAGAATTATCAGCGCCGCCACCATTATCAGATTCAATGAAAGCACTGCGGGTAAAAACTGCATCTTTGGCGCCCATGACAACCATTTTGCATATCCGCCGCAAATTCCTAAAAATAAAAGTGTTATGGCAATAAAGAAAATTGCCGCTAAAATAATTCTAACTTTTCTGAACATATCAAACCTTATAAGTAAATTCCGATGCGCAAATTTACACTAAAATTTTATGGAAGTTTACAATAAACCTCATTAGCTACAGACTACGGACATTATGTGTATGCCCGTTTCGCCACTTATTATCACAACACGCGCCAGTCAATATTATTTATAAGACTCGCGATAGATTCTTATGCAATCTTCATCTGTTAACGGAAGTCTCTCACAATCAAACAACATGCTCATACAGCTCTTTGCATTTTTAACCATCCCTTCAAATTCGGATTCATGAATTCCATAGTCGGACATTTTTAAATCTGCAACGCCGCAATCTTCCTGAAGTTTTACAAGTGTTGTTATAAAATCCTCAGGCTTAAAGGCATTCTCCATTCCCATAATCTTTGCCATATGTACAAATCTCTCATCACAAGAATGTTTTCTAATCAAACAAGAATAGTAAGCTTTACTAATCATAATCAAACCGGCTCCGTGTGGAAGTTCCTGATGATAAGCAGATAATGCATGCTCCAAAGAGTGTTCTGCCGTGCAGGTGCCAACACACATAACCGTTCCGGAAAGTGAATTTGCAAAGGCAACTTTATCTCTCGCCTCCATATCTTTCCCGTTCTTTACGGCACGCGGCAGATAATGAGAAACGTTGTAAATTGCAGTATGAGCATACATATCACTCATTAAATTTGCAACCTTGGAAACATATCCTTCAAGACTGTGAAAAATTGCATCAAATCCCTGATATGCAGTTAATTTTGGAGGAACAGAAGCCATCAATTCAGAGTCGACTATAGCAAGAACGGGAAATAGATTTACTCCAAAAAGAGCTGTCTTTTCTTTTGTTTCCGGATTGGTAATAACCGCACCGTTGTCTGTCTCTGAGCCGGTTCCGGCTGTTGTGGAAATGGCAACTATCGGGAGCGGGTTAATAATCGGTTTTCCCTTGCCGGTTCCAAATGCAATATAATCCCATAAATCACCGCCATTTGTAGCCATAGCGGCAATACCTTTTGCAGCATCCATGCAACTTCCTCCGCCAAGTGGAAGTATAAAGTCACACTTATTCTCACGCGCCATTTTTCCGCCTGCCTCAACCGTTGACTTCAGCGGATTGGGTTCAACCTTGTCAAACACAATATACTCAACATCAGCCATTTTAAGCTGCTCTTGAGTTCTATCCAAATAACCGTTTGCCCTTGTAGATTTACCATTAGAGATAACTATCAATGCTTTCTTGCCCGGAAGCGGAAGAGTGTGAAGGTTATTCAACTGTCCTTGTCCAAACACCAGTCTGGTAGGAACGTACATATCAAATTTATTCATAATTAATATTTAATTTATTCCGACAATTTCATTGCCGATTTTAGTTTACATTTGCATTCTATTGCATTACAAAAATAAGGCCTTTTGCCCCGATGCAAGTTACATAAATTACTGAAAGGAATAATCATCTGACTATTCAATACCATTAAAAGAACGCAACATGAACAAAACCCGCTCAGACATATTACGGCAATTAAAAACGCTTGTTTTGCCTTGTGATAACGAGTACAAAGAATTTAATGCCCGCATAGTGTTTGGTAATCAGATTGTTGCAAAAAAACAAAAAGACAACATACTCGGAGTAAGAATCCCCGCTATAAGAAACCTTGCAAAAGCCATTATTAAAACAGAGAATTGGCAAAAAATCTTGGAAGCAGAAACAGCAGAAGCAACTTTTCTGGAGGAAAAATTACTTACCGGTATTTTAATTGGTTCTGCTAAAATGCCTTTGAATGAAAGATTTATGTGGTATAAAAAATTTATGCCGATGATTGATAACTGGGCGGTTAATGATGTTACTTGCAGTACCACAAAATGGTATAAAAAACTAACAGTTGATGAGAAGAAATCTGTATGGGATTTTCTGCAGCCATATCTAAAATCTAAAAAAGAATTTTATTGCAGATTTGCCGTAATCATGCTGATGACCAATTTTTTAGATGATCAATATATTGATAAGGTTTTGTCGATATGCGGAACCATTGCGGGCAAAAACGGTCAATTTTACTCAAAAGAAAAATCCATATCCGGCAACTCAAAAACAAACTCTTCAGAGGGTTTCAATACTCCGTTTTATGTAGAAATGGGAATTGCCTGGTGCCTTGCAACCGCTGCCGCAAAATATCCGGAAAAAACCATTAAATTCCTAACATACAATCAACTATCGGGAAGAATAAAAAAAATTACAGCCCAAAAATCCAGAGACTCCTTCAGAATTTCCAAAGAGGATAAAGTTAAAATTTCTGAGCTCTCACATTAACAGCCGGAGGAAAATACCAATAAATCTTCTCTGTTTTAGAACCTATAACCAAAATCAACACCAGCAGAAACATTCCTTTGACCAAAGGCGTAATGCAACACGGTGTTTCCCGAAAGAGGTATAGAGCCGAATTCAAAATAATTCCCAATCAAAAAATGCCCTAATTCAAAGTGGATCTCATACGTCACCCCTATATCATATTTTTTAAAATCCATACCGTCTTTACCAAAAGTATCATACGTGTGCTTTTCCGTCTGTATACAATCCACCTTTTTTGTGTAGATTGTTTTACCGCCGACTGCAGCTGCAAAATACGGCCCTACAGAGAGTTGCAAGCCACGTCCCTGTTTATGAAAAGGGATGTGAAACAACACTTCCACAGGCATTTCTATATAATTTGCCGTAGATGCCCATCTTTTATCTGTGACAGTGGTTTGTTGCTCGGTTGAACCGTAAGAAGTTTTAGTAATACTCCAACTTGAGTGAGAAACGCCGCCCTTTGCAGAAAAAAACAAGGCGGGTTGAATGGAGACTTTATTACTCCACGGAATCTCGGCTGCAACCCCTATTCTGCCGCCGGCGCGATTATCATTTCCAAAACTATTTAAAGAAAAACCGCCTTTAACACTTAATGAAACAGGACGTTCTTGAGAAAATAGAACCGTAGAAAACACTGTGAAACAAACAATTAAAATAGATTTACGAGAAATAGCCCTACAAAATAAATTCATAACAATTTGGTTTAATAATGTTTTAGACGCTTTTTAAATGTGAAAAAAGGAGAAATACTGCGCACAAAAAATACTACACCAAATCAGACAAAACCAAACAACAAAAAAGCAACCACCCGCTTACGCAAAATGATTGCTCCAAACTTTACTATGAAAAACTCGTCGGGGTACTCCGACTCGAACGGAGGACCCCCTGCTCCCAAAGCAGGTGCGCTAAGCCAACTGCGCCACACCCCGAATCCCCTGAAAGGGGCTGCAAATGTAAAACTTATTTCTGTTTTTGCAAAATTACCCCTCTGTTTTTTATTCCCGACAGATATTATAGACGCTATTTCAACTGCTCAAGCAGCCTCTTCATACTCACTTTCTGAGCAACAATTTCATGTATCTTATCAACAGGCACCCTCTCCTGCTTCATAGAATCTCTCTCCCTTAATGTAACGGCATTATCATTAAGTGAGTCAAAATCGACTGTTACACAAAACGGTGTGCCAATAGCATCCTGTCTTCTATATCTCTTTCCTATAGTATCTTTCTCTTCATACTGACAGTTGAAATCAAATTTCAACTCATCCATAATCTTCTGAGCCACGGCACTGAGTTCATCTTTCTTAACAAGAGGCAAAACCGCAACCTTAACGGGGGCCAGAGCCGGATGAAATTTCATAACAACTCTTTCCTCTCCATTCTCCAGTTTCTCAACATTATATGCTGATGAAAGAACGGCAAGTACTGTTCTATCCAGACCTATAGAGGTCTCAATATCATAAGGGGTGTAGCTTGCATTGTCTTCCGAGTCAAAGTATTGTATTTTCTTACCGCTAAACTCCTGATGTCTTCTTAAATCATAATCTGTTCTTGAGTGAATACCCTCCAGCTCCTTAAATCCAAACGGGAAATTAAACTCAATATCAGTTGCCGCATTTGCATAATGTGCAAGCTTTTCATGGTCATGGAATCTGTAATTCTCTTTTCCCAAGCCGATTGCAGTATGCCAGGCCAAGCGGTGCTGCTTCCAGTATTCAAACCATTTCATCTCCTCCCCCGGCTTTACAAAAAACTGCATCTCCATCTGTTCAAACTCCCTCATTCTAAAAATAAATTGTCTTGCTACTATCTCATTTCTAAACGCCTTGCCAATCTGAGCTATTCCAAAAGGAATTTTCATTCTACCGCTCTTCTGCACATTAAGGAAATTTACAAAAATGCCCTGAGCCGTCTCCGGTCTCAAATAAATTGTACCCGCATCATCGGAAACACTTCCAACCTGAGTGGAAAACATCAAATTAAATTGTCTCACATCGGTCCAATTCTTGGTTCCTGAAATAGGATCTGCAATTTCACAATCTATAATTAGTTGCCTTAATGCTGCTAAATCATTATCATTAAGCGCTTTGGTCATTCTTTCCCTAACCTGTTGAATTTTAGTTGTTTCACGCAGTACATTAGGATTTGTCTCCCGGAATTGCTGCTCATTAAAAGAGTCCCCGAATTTTTTCTTCCCCTTCTCAACCTCTTTGTTTGCCTTAGCCTCAAGTTTTGCAATATAATCTTCCAAAAGTACATCCGCACGATAACGCTTTTTAGAATCTTTGTTATCAATCAACGGATCATTAAATGCATCAACATGTCCGGAAGCTTTCCAAATTTTAGGATGCATAAAAATGCAGGAATCAATCCCGACAATATTCTCATGCAGCTTAACCATAGCATCCCACCAATACTTTTTTATGTTATTCTTAAGCTCGCTGCCCATTTGACCATAATCATAAACCGCGCTAAGTCCGTCATAAATTTCACTGGACGGAAAAATAAAACCATACTCTTTTGTATGGGCAATCAGATTCTTAAAAAGTTCATCTTGTGTCATAATCAAAAAATATTAAATCCTCCTAAACATTTTAAAGCGGTGTAATTACCAGGCACCTACATTTATTTTTACGAGGGGTGCAAATTTACTTATAAAATTTCCTTAAGCAATTTCCGGGCAAACGGCCGCTCTTTCAATCTTGCATGCGGCACTATTAATCTCTCTGTATTTATTTGCAGCTCAGCACATATTGTATTGCCTTCACCATGATTGCTCTCTGCAAAAATTTTTAAAATATCTATATCTATATTCCTGGAGAGATATTTTCTTTTATTCAAATCTTGCGGCAGCCTCTCTTCTTTTCTTTTCCGGCCCAATTCTTTTTCCGTCTCCAGACAAATATCTAAAACCTCTTGCGGCTCCTTATAAGTCAAACACATAAACGCTTGATTCATAAATTTTTCTATTGGGATTATATTTCCGTTCTCACCCAGCTGCTTCTCAAAAATTCCCCACGGCTCTGTCTCTGATATGGAAGATGTCCGCACCGCTTCACTTAAATCCGTCACATCCAGATAATCAGGCAAAAGTTTATCAATCAAAAGTTTATCAGCTTTCTCTATAATGCCTTTTTTATCCCCGATGTTGCTTCCAAGCAACAAATAAACTCTATACAATTTTTGCATAGAAACAATTTATAACCTCAACAATTTTTTACAGAAGTCCCAGCTCAAGTTTTGCCGCCTCGCTCATTCTACTTTCATCCCATGCCGGTTCAAAAACAAGCTCAATTTTTACATCTTTCACCCCCGGCACATCTTTAACGGCATCATTTACGTCCCTTATCAAATCATCTGCCAAAGGACAGGTTGGAGAGGTCATTGTCATCTTAATGTACACTTTCCCATCTTCCTCGGCTTTAAGCTCATAGATAAGTCCAAGGTCATAAATATTCACGGAAATCTCCGGATCATATACCTGCCTTATCGCTCTAACTATATCACTTTCTATTGCCATAAAATTTTTCTATAAATTATTATTTAATGTGTGTTTTCAAGTTTATTAAATGCTCCGGGCATTGCACACTTCCGGCTTGTCATTCTTTATTTTGTGCCTTTACTTTACATCCTTCTCAGCAAAGGCAAGCGCATAAATTTTAATCTGTTTAATCATAGAAACCAAACCGTTTGCCCGGGTTGGAGAAAGATTTGCCTGAAGTCCAATTGCATCTATAAAATGCAAATTAGAATCTAAAATATCTTTAGGCGTCTGTTCATTGTAAACCCTTATCAATAACGATATTATACCTTTTGTAATAATAGCGTCGCTATCCGCCTTAAAAAATAATTTTCCGTCTTTCTCACTGCAAATCAGCCATACTCTGCTCTGGCATCCTTTAATCAAATTCTCATCTTTTTTATCCGCCTCATCAATAATAGGAAGATTTTTTCCCAGATCAATTATGTACTGGTACTTGTCCATCCAGTCGGTAAAGATAGAGAACTCTTCAATTATTTGATTTTGTATTTCATTTATTGTCATAGTATTATAACTTTTTACACAACAGCGCACATCACCGTATTGTAATAATATTATATCTGTCGCGACAGATAATTACATCAACATTTTCTTTGCCCTTTTTACGCACTCAATAAATTTCTTTGCCTCATCAAGGGTGTTATATGGTGCAAATGAAGCTCTTATGACACTTGTGACTCCAAGTGAATTTAGCAGCGGCTCCGCACACATCAAACCGGTTCTTACCGCAATACCCATCTTATCAAGCAATTGCGCTACATCTCCGGCATTGCAGCCTTTGATGTTAAAGGAGAACAAAGGAATTTTATCTCCCGTGTCATCTGACGCCTGAGAAGAAACTTTTCCCTCCGGCAAACCATACACTTCAACATCTCCAACCTCATTTGGAAGCGCATTAAGCATATATTTAATTATCTCTTGTTCAGATGCTTTCACAGCTTCCCCTACCTCTCCCTCTCTAACGGAAGCGGCAAAATCCAGCGCAGGTTTTAATGCAGATGCTCCTATAAAATTTGGTGTGCCCGCCTCAAACTTCAAAGGCAGCGGAGCATAAGAAGTTTTCTGATACGTTACAGTGCCAACCATGTCCCCGCCCCCCATGTATGGCGGCATCTCATTCAAATAACGGCTTTTACCATATAAAATTCCGACTCCTGTTGCACCGTAAATTTTATGAGCGGAGAAAGCATAAAAATCACAATCCGTTTCCTGCACGTCAACATGAACGTGAACTATTCCCTGCGCTCCGTCTATTAGCACCGGAATATTATGACTATGAGCTATTTGCACTATCTTATCCACTGGATTGACAATGCCAAGAACATTAGAAATATGTGTTGCGGCAACTATCTTCACTTTGCTGTCCAGCATTTTATCCAGCATATCAATTCTTAGCGCACCGCGTCCGTCAATAGGAAGAATTCTGATTTCCGCTCCTATCCTCTCGGCCGCCAGTTGCCATGGAACAATATTGGAATGATGAGAATCTGCCGTAATTACAATCACATCCCCTTTCATCAAATACTTCTGGCAAAAACTTGCAGCAACAAGATTAATAGAGGCCGTGGTTCCAGATGTATAAATTATGTTTTCCCTGTCGGGAGCATTAATAAATTGCCTTACCCTCTCACGCGCCCCCTCATAAAGTCCCGTAGCCTCATCAGACAATTGATACATAGCGCGATGCACGTTTGCATTTACTTTTGCATTCATTTTATCCAACAGCTCCAGAACCTCCGACGGCTTCTGAGAAGTTGCGGCATTATCCAAATATATCAGCGGCTGCCAGTTCATTTGCTGGGTTAGCGCCGGAAATTTTTTTCTTATATCTTCTATAATATTTTTTGTCTCCATATAATCATTTTATAATAACAGACATACCGTGTAGTAAAATTGTTAATTTCACCGTCTTACCGGCGGTGCATGCAAAATTATAAACAAACTTTCACTTTGCATCTAAAAAAACTTAATTTTGCTCTGTTAACAGAAAAAACATTTCTTTTATGTATGATTATATAAAGGGACAGCTTGCTGAAGCAACTCCCACACAGGCAATTGTAGAGACGGGGGGAATAGGGTACAAACTGGAAATTTCTCTACAGACTTTTACGGAAATTCAAAATTTGAAAGAAATCAAACTTTTCATTTACTATCACGTGAAGGAAGATGTAGCAATGTGGTACGGCTTTTACACAAAAGCGGAGCGAGATATGTTCATGAAGCTCATAAATGTCAATGGCATAGGTCCCAATACGGCCAGGATGATGTTGTCATCTATGAGTTCTGATGAGCTGAAGAATGCAATCATAAGCGGGGATGTCAATAAAATAAAGAGCATTAAAGGAATAGGGCTCAAGACGGCACAAAGAGTTATCATAGATTTGAAAGATAAGATTGTGAAGGGCGGTGATACCTCCATGGAATCTTTAATAGCTGGCGGCGTGCCAAAAACACGGTCGGCCCAGGAGGCCCTTTCTGCCCTTGTTATGCTGGGCTTTAACAAAGCCGCAGCAGAAAAAGTATTGGACGGGGTATTTAAAGAAAATCCACAATACACCCTTGAGGAACTTGTCAAACATTCCCTAAAACGTTTATAGCTCGGATATATGAAAACCGTCCGGCACACGCAACAAACTAATAGTAACAAACTAATATAAAGGTACCCTTGCATAACACACTGCTGTAAATGTACCCTTAGAAGCCATTTT
>DAIRSJ010000026.1:19796-22046 GCA_036804445.1 Candidatus Egerieousia sp. | reverse complement strand
CCATCCGGTTGCAATGCATAGACGCACTCCCGCTGCAACCCCTCTCAGAATGCACAGAAAGGCAAAAATGCAACTTGCTGACTTACAGCGTGTGACAAATTATAAAGTACACGAGAAAACCGGAACACACCGTAAGTTATTGATAATCAGATAGGGAAAATTTAGCCTTTTCAGGTCACTGAAAGCCGTGTTTTTAAACAGGCTGTAAATCAACCGTTTGCAAAGCAGTGCTGCAATAATGCGGCAATGTGGTGCAAAAGAAAGGTGCAGAACCGTGTTGTAAAGAGAGGTGCAGCACTACGGTGCAAAAGAAAGGCGCAGCACTGTGTTGTAAAAACGTGCTGCAATGTGGTGCATACGGCTAACAGCACACAAATCGCGCGGGTAAGAAAAAAAACAGGCCGGAAAATCCGACCTGTTTTTTTCATTTGTAAGGCCCGTTTATTTCTTCAAAATTCCAAGCTCTTTGCCAATCTTTGTGAAGGCGGCAACAGCGTGGTCCAACTGTGTTTTGCTGTGGCCGGCGGAAACTTGTACGCGAATCCTTGCAAGATCCTTAGGAACAACAGGATAATAGAATCCTACAACATAGATTCCTTCATCTAAAAGTTTGGCAGCCATCTGCTGAGACAATTTTGCATCATAAAGCATAATTGCGCAAATTGCAGATTGTGTCGGTTTTATATCAAAGCCGGCTTTTTTCATTTTTTCCACAAAGTATTTTGTGTTTGCATGAAGTTTATCCTGCAGTTTGTTGGTTCTGCTCATCATGTTGAACATTTCTATTCCGGCAGCGGCAACCATTGGAGGTATTGAGTTGGAGAATAGATAAGGTCTAGAGCGCTGGCGCAATAGCTCAACTATCTCTTTCTTGCCTGTTACAAATCCGCCGACAGCTCCGCCAAAGGATTTGCCAAGTGTTCCTGTTAGGATTTCTACTTTGCCTCTCAGGTGATGAAGTTCTGTAGTACCGCGTCCTGTTTTTCCTACAACTCCGGCAGAGTGAGACTCATCTACCATAATCATTGCATTGTACTTCTGGGCAAGTTTATACATTTGATCAAGAGGAGTAACATTGCCGTCCATAGAGAATACACCGTCTGAGACAATGATTCTGTAACGTTGTTTTTGGGCCTGTTTTAAGCAATTCTCCAGTTCTTTCATATCTGCATTTGCATACCTGTAACGGACTGCTTTGCAAAGTCTTACGCCATCTATGATGGAGGCGTGGTTAAGTGAATCTGAAATAATTGCATCTTCTTCTGTGAAAAGAGGTTCAAATACTCCGCCGTTTGCGTCAAAGCAGGAGGTGTAAAGAATAGAGTCCTCTGTTCCAAAGAATTCAGCTATTTTCTTCTCCAGCTCTTTTTGTAAATCTCCGGTTCCGCAAATGAAACGGACTGATGACATTCCGTATCCTCTCTTATCCATGGCAGCTTTAGCAGCCTTGATAAGCCTTGGATTATCGGATAGTCCCAGGTAATTGTTGGCGCAAAAGTTTAAAACTTTCTTACCTCCTTTAACTGTAATATCTGCGCGCTGGGGGGATGTTATAATTCTTTCATCTTTATACAAACCGGCATCTTTAATGGATTTGATCTCTGATTTAAGATGTGCTTGAAAATCTTTATACATGTTATTAAAATTTATAGTGTAATTTTTTGTCTTAAGTAAACGCAAGTTATGTTCTATATAAGATAATATATGCTGAATACTAATACCTTATACTTTTAACATAACAAATTTACAATTTCTAGGAAAATAATGCTAATTTAGCAACTGAAATCGGCTCCGTTTTTGCAACGGTAAACCGTAAAGTATATATGACTAACAAATATTAAATTTTTCAATTATGGAAGTAACAGTTGGAGATGCTAATTTTAAGGAGGTTGTTCTGGAGAGCAAACTTCCCGTTATGGTGGATTTTTGGGCAACATGGTGCGGGCCTTGTCGTATGATTAGTCCTATAGTTGAGGAACTTGCACGGGAGTATGACGGTAAAGTCGTAGTTGCAAAGTGCAACGTAGATGAAGCTGTGGAGGCTCCTTCAACCTATGGTATCAGGAATATTCCTACCCTTTTGTTTTTTAAAAACGGAGAGATTAAAGATAAACTTGTAGGCTCAAACCCTAAGGCTGCTATTGAAGAGAAACTTAAGGCTCTTCTATAACAGTCTGACAGCTTGCTTGCTGCAGCAGCATTTCTGGTGAGTGTAACATTTGCTGGGGCCAAACATTTGCTGGGGCCAAA
>DAIRSJ010000026.1:0-19696 GCA_036804445.1 Candidatus Egerieousia sp. | reverse complement strand
AACATTTGCTGGGGCCAAACATTTGCTGGGGCCAAATATCTGCTGCGGCAGAATATCTGTCGCGACAGATATATTAAAAAGTAAAGTTTTAATTATTGCAACACTTAAAAATATTGCGTTGTGAGAACCTTATTTAAAGTTTTTGGTATATCTCTGGTAATAAGCCTGTTTTCATTGGCTCCTGCTAGAGCGCAAAACGGATTTGGCATAAAGGCGGGTATTTATACCGGACAGCTAAGTGACCTGAAAAATTATGATACGCGTAATAATCTGGGCTATCAGTTTGGCGTCTTGTACAAAATAAGTCTGCCGGCTGGTTTTGCTGTTCAGCCGGCATTGCTTTACGTCTCCAGAAAATCAAAATTGGAGGGGAATGTTGCAGGTACTACAACTACTAAGGATAAATATGATTTACAATATCTTCAAGTGCCTGTAAGCATACAATGGGGGCCAAATTTAATGTTGGTTCGTCCCTATGTTCAAGTGGTTCCGTATTTTAATTTTCTGATCGGAAAAGATTTTTCCAATGGTGCCGATTTTGGGGATTTGCATAAGGCAAATTCCGGAATAGGAGTTGGAGCCGGGTTGGATGTATGGAAATTGCAGGTAAGCGGAAGATATAATTTTGACTTTAAAAAGATGGGGAATAATGACGATACAACTTATTCCAGTTATAAAGAACTTAAACAGTCTAAGGGAAGAAGCCTTGAGTTCTCCGTTGCATATATCTTTTAACAGTATTATTCCGCAATAACGCGGAAATGTTTTATAATGACAGATTTAGAAGAGGCTAAAAAAGAGCTGGGTGCCGATTTTAAAAAATATCGACAGACTTTGTCTATTGCAGTGCAAAGCGAGGATGTTTTGCTTACAAAGATTAATTCTTATATCATTGGTAATGAAGGCAAAGAGATTAGGCCGGTTTTATCATTGATTGCAGGGAAAACGTGTGGAACGCTAGTGCCGCTAAGTTATTATTGCGCGGTTGTTGCGGAGATGATTCATAATGCAACGCTTATGCATGATGATGTTGCGGATGATGCAAATATGCGCCGCGGCGTACCTTCAATAAATGCTCAATTTTCAGCTGCCGCTTCCGTTCTATCCGGCGATTTTTGGCTGGCCAGAGCGCTTCATCTTCTTACAACAAAATGCGGCAGTAAAATCCTTGGATGTTTTACTGATGCCGTCCAGAAAATGGCTGAGGGAGAGATGATTCAGATGAGCAAAGCAGAATCTTTGGATACAAGCGAGCAGGATTATTATGATATAATTGAACGTAAGACAGCAAGTTTGTTTAAGGCAACCATCAAGAGTGCTGCGTACGCTGTCAAGGCAGACAGAGTAGTAGTGGAAGCCATGACAAATTATGCAGGGCATCTCGGGCTTGCTTTTCAAATGAGAGATGATATTTTTGATTATTCTCCCAAAATGAAAACGGGGAAAATTGCGGGAGCAGATTTAAAAGAGAGAAAGATAACACTTCCGCTTTTATGTGCAATTAATAATTGTCCGGACAGTTCAGGAAAAATCAGGAAACTGATAGGGCAAATAAAAAATACAAAGCAAAACGGGTCTGAAATCCTACCGCATGAAAGAGCTGTAATTGAGCAGGTTACAAAATTCGTTTATGAATATAACGGACTGCATGATGCGCAGAAAAAACTGGAAGAACAAAGCTCTCTTGCCATTAATGCTCTAGCGCTTGTGTGTCCCAGCGTATACAGGGAACATCTTATTGAGTTTGCTGAATTTGTTTGTAAACGGAACAGATAATGTCTATCCCGTCAGGGATTAAATTATCATCAAAATCAAATTTTGGAGTGTGTATCGGGACGTGTTTTTCACCCGCTCCGATGTTGAAAAACGTTGCCTTTGTATTGTGCGTGAAATAGGTATAATCATCTGAACCGAATTCTCCTACCGGGTTACGCTTTGTGCTGTATCCCAGATTCTTAACTACTTTTTCCACAAGTGCGGAGAATGACAGATTATTTAATGTTGCAGGGAACGCGTCTGAGTAGGATATGCTGTATTTGAATGCATTTTTTGCTGCGCCTTTTTCCGTTTTACCTTTGTGCGTTTTTGCAAATTTGATGTTCTCCGTTTCTATAATTTTTTTTACATTCTTTTCTATAGAGGCTGTAAGTCTCTTTAATCCGGCATCCTCATTGGCTCGTGCGGTAATTCTCACAGCTCCGTTGCCGGGAGTAATTCCGTAATCTTTTGTCCCGACGGTAAAATTTACTATGGTAGAAAAGGCATTTGTCTTATCCAGCTTTCTGATGCTCTCAATAAGTTTTATTACTACATCGGTTGGGTTGGCGGCATCTTGCGGATTTCCCGCATGTGAAGTGTGCCCGGTAATTAATATTTCCATTCCCGTAGATGCCCATGCATAGGTTTTGTTAAACAGGATTATCTGATGCTCTTTATGTCCCGGGGAATTGTGCAGGCTAAGGGTATAATCAAATTTCATTTTTTTCTTCCTGAGTTCAGCAGCCATTTTTTTTGCTCCGGTGCCTATTTCCTCTTCCTCCTGGAACAGCAGATATATGTCCCCTTTATCTAACAGGTCCCCAAATTCTGTTTCATTATTGCCACTCTTATCTCTTGATTCTGCAAGTGTTTTTGCAACCCCGCACAATATGGCCATGTGGCCGTCGTGACCGCAAGAGTGAGCGATGCCTTTATACACAGAAGAGTATGAAACGCCGGATGCCTCCGTAATAGGAAGAGCATCCAACTCGCAGCGTACCAATAAGCTGCGGCCGGTCTTCTTCCCCTTAAAATGGGCAATAATTCCGCAGCCGGTTACGTTTGTCATCAATTCATCCGGTTTGCATTTTTTAAGAAAAGCTACAATTGTTTTTGCCGTTTCCCCCTCATTGCCGGATAGGCAGGGGTGACGGTGAATTGAATGTCTTAGATTAATAATGTCTGTGTAGTCTGTCATTATATGATGTAACCATTAAGTGTAATATTGTGGCAGGTTTTTGCCGGCTTTATCTGATATTTCTCTTTGTTCTTCCCTTCTCTTCCTCTGATTTCCAATATTCTTTGTCCCACTCCGGCTCTTTAAAATGCTCTAAAACATCCGGTAATTGGAATGCCAGATATGTTATTTTCAATCCCTGGGCAAGAAAGAATTTTTCATAAAAAGTCTGTACGGTTAACAATTCCGGAGGATAATTCCGGATATTGTCTTTTTGTATATTTGTGTAAATATCAGAACTTTGAGATAATATTCTGCATTCATTTTGTTCCGCCAGCGCCTTTGTGTATTCATGTAAAAAACGGCTGTCTGTCTTAAGATGAATGATTCCGTCACGGATCAAAAACTTTTTATATCTATCCAAAAATAAAATACCCGTCAGACGTTTGCGGGGATTTTGCAATTGGGGATCTGCAAATGTTATCCATATTTCTGAAATCTCATCTTTTGCAAAAATCCACTCTATGAAATCTATGCTTGTGCGGATAAATATAACATTGGATAATTTGTTGTTTTCTACGTATTTAGCCCCTTTCCACAGTCTTGCTCCCTTAATGTCTATTCCAATAAAATTTCTTTGCGGATGTTTTTCTGCAAGAGCAATTGTATATTCTCCCTTTCCGCATCCGAGCTCCAATGTAATAGGATTATTATTCCGGAAAACATCTGATTTCCATTTTCCTTTCAGATGATAGTCCTTACGGAAAACTTCCTGCATTGCAGGTTGAAGCAGACATTTTAATTGTTCATTTTGCCTGAATTTTTCAGATTTGCCTATGCTGCTCATAATAAACTACTTGTAAGATACGCCAATTCCTATGATATTATCATATACAGAATTATCTTTTGATAAATGACGCAAGACAATTTTCCATCGGCCCGGAATGTTTACATCAATGTTGTTCATATACGGCCATTGTATCTCTATCAGCCGTCCGCTTTTGCGATACACGCCCTCAACTTGAGTAACATTAAGCGGAAGATTAACCGTATCAAAATATTTTTTACCGTCGGGAGAAATAAAAGCAATGAAAACCGGTAAACAGTCTACGGTCTCAAGCCTTTCATTGTTAAGTAGTTGAGCACAAATATAAATTTTGCCGGGAGCCATTCCCTCTTTTATGTCCAGCGATAAATTTGCGGGGACATTATCATGCCAACCACTTGTGATACCAAAGTCTTTGAAATCATATTCCTTTAAAGGTTCTGTGCAGGAGCATAGCATCAAAGCACAAAACATTGCTGCAAAAACAGCCGTTGAAATATGTTTAAATCTGCACAATTTATTGTTTGGTTTCTGTGGGATGATACGGTTGCCGGGGCTGCTGATGTTGCTGTGAATTAGCGGATTGCTGAGCGGGTCTGTTCAGCGGCCGATGCTGTTGATGCTGGTTTTGCGGGCGCTGATTCTGTTGCTGGGATGGTTGCTGGAGCTGTTGCTTATCCTGATTGTGCCACTTGTTTTTGCCGTGAACGTGTTTCTTTTTGTGCACCTCATCAAACCTTGTAATACTGTCTTCCCCTGCAGCACTCTTGAACTCAGGAACTTTTTCCTCCGGCTCTTCCATAAGAGACTCTCCCCTTTCTCCGTGCTTGTTTATCTCTATAATGTTCTTAACATCACGCGCTTTCAGCGGATAGATTTGGGCCATGCTATGCTCGTCATAAGAGAACCACATGATACCTTTAAGAATATCCGTTTTAACCAAAAAAGCGTCTCCGTCCTCAAGGTGAAGAGGCTCACTTACTCTTGGCAGCTGCTCTCTTGCATCCACGTATATTGCAGCTTCATAATTTATGCAACACTTAAGTTTTCCGCACTGTCCGGCAAGTTTCTGCGGGTTTAAGGAGAGATCTTGACATCTGGCCGCTGCGGTTGTAATAGACTGAAAATCATTCATATATCTGGAACAGCAAAGAGGCTGTCCGCAAACTCCGATTCCTCCAATCAGGCCCGCCTCTTGTCTTGCTCCAATCTGTTTCATTTCTACCCTGATGTGAAATTCTTCTGCAAAGTTTTTAATCAGCTGCCTAAAATCCACGCGCTCATCGGCAATGTAATAGAAGATGGCTTTTGACCCGTCTCCCTGAAACTCAACATCTCCAATCTTCATGTTCAGCTCAAGATCTGCCGCCATCTGCCTTGAGCGTATCATTGTATTGTGCTCACGTGCAATAGCTTCCTGCCATTTTTCTATATCGGCCTCCTTTGCTCTTCTGTATATTTTTTTGAACTCAAAAGAAGATGGTTCAATTTTCATTCTTTTAAGCTGATTTGCTATTATAGGTCCCGACAGTGTAATTATTCCAACATCATATCCGTTTTGCGCCTCTGTAACAACAATATCTCCCTCTCTTAAAGTTTGCCCCGAGTCATTTTTATAGATAGACTTTCTGGTGTTTTTAAAACGCACCTCAAAAAGCATCTTCATATCCTCTTCCGGAATACCGCTGAGCCAGTTGAAAACGCTTCTTTCACAGCATTTTGGATTATATGAGCATATTAATTCTCCTTCATTGTTTCTCCAAACCTCGCAGCCTCTCTGGCAGTCGTATTTTTTATCGCTTGTTCCCATGTTGTTTTAAACTTTTAAATAGAGTCTGTTGCATAAATCGCAAAAGACAAATTTTGCATTAACGTTTCTTTCTATGCAGCTTACGGCATCATTAAAATAATCTGCGCAAGTTGGGAAAAAATTAATATCCAAATTGCGGCCCAAAGCTGTTAATTCTTCTTTGTGAACCGGATTTACATAAGCAATTTCCGGCAGATTCAGCTTTATTGCATATAGCTCCCTTAATGTTTCCAATCCGTTGATAAAGAAAGCCTTTTGTTCCTCTTTCCCCAATGCGGCCAGATCATTTCCAAGATTAAGCAAATCGGGCAGATTCTTATCAAGACTTAAATTAACCATACTTATGAAATTGGAATAATTCTCTGCGCTTTCATCACACTGAGAGATCAGCTCAATCGCTTTGCCGTAACTTCCAAGTGAACACTCCGCCCACATTTCGGCGGCTTGTCCGTCCAGATTGAAATGCTTCATAAGACCCTCTTTCAGAGAGGTTTCATCAACCGGGGGCACATCTATTAACCTGCATCTGGAGCGTATTGTGGGAATAATTTTACCGGGGTCATTTGTAATCATAAAGAAGAAAGTACCGGGGGTTGGTTCCTCAATGTTTTTTAGCAACTTGTTAGAAGCCTCTGCATTCATCCTCTCCGGGAACATCATAAGAACAATTTTATTCCCCCCTTCATAGGCGCTGAAACTCAGTTTATTAATAATCCAAGAGGCTTCCGATACTCCAATAATTCCAAGTTTGTTTTCCAGTCCCAACTGCCTGTATAAATCCTGTTCCGAGAAGTACGGATTCCTTTTTACCAATTCTCTAAAAAGGCCGAAGTACATATCAATAGGGGCTTTTTTCCCTTTCTCAACAAGTTGCGTGGTATTGACGGGGAATACAAAGTGAACATCAGGATGGACCAGGTCCATCATTTTTTTGCATCCGCCGCAAATTCCGCAAGAGTCCTTAGCCACTTCCGTCTTATTGCTTTCTGCTTCTTCAGCGTCTTCTTTATTAGTTGATTCCGCCGTAAACAAGCCTCCGTATTCCTGTTGGTCCGCCATCCATTTTTTGTTCTTGCAAAACATATATTGCAGCAGAGAAAGCACAAGCGGCAGAGCACCGTACCCCGGTTTTTCAGAGAATAGAATAGCATGCGGAATACGGTCATTGTCAACCATATTCTTCAAATTCTGCGCAATATCTTTGTGTCCTATTAAATCTGAAAATTTCATCTGTCGGGAGAGAATACCTGCTCTTTTTTACCCTCTGCTGCAAAAGTACTCTTTTTTATGAGCATTTCACAGGCTGCGCAATCAAACTCCAGTTCAAGCCTGTTTTTGCCGTTTAAAAGATAAAGCTTTTCATTTTTCTGACAAAGTTTTTTCTTGCACATCCCAAGCTGGTATCTTATGCAATATTTTGTCCGCATAAGTATCACATCCTTTGGTTGCTGCAGTTCAAATGCAGGAGCAATTTTGCTGAATCCCAAATCTTTATATACTTCTCCCGACAGTTTGTTTGAAGAATTTGCCATATACGTGAGGCCGTTTGCGCCGTCAGAGTAATTTTTTAAGGCGTCAGCAGCTAATTTTTGAGCTGTCCGGAAATTTGCGGATGACTTCTCTTTAACAGCAACGCCGGAAGTTGCAATTTTTTCTGCCAGCATCCTGCGAACCCCGTTTAATGATGCCGCTGAATAGAAGAACATTTTGTTACCGCATACGTCAGTTACATTAAATTTATACGCGCCGCTTTTTTTGCTTAATTGCCTGATAATGTTTTGTTTTGCAAATTCCGGTTTCTCCGCCTCAGACCCCCCTGCCGCAATGTCAAAATCCCGAATTTCATCTTCCTGCCGGGCGCATTTAATATTTATTGAGTGTTCTCCCGGAGTTACAACAATGTCATAAGGGATAAATCTTTGCGGAAGATTTTTCTCCAACTCTTTTTCAAATTCAAAATTATAATTTCTATAAATAATTGAATCCAAGCAGATTTTGAAAAATTCATTTGTGGTTACAAGGTTTCCGTTACAGCTATTTGCCCTGGCGCCCAAAATTTGTCCGGACGGAGTTTTGATGCAAAGTCCGTCTCCGTTTACAATTCTTTTACCGCTGTATTTGAATTGCAGTAAACCGTCGCGATTGTAAGAGATATGAGTTACCTTGCCTATAGGTTCTCCAATGTATTTTGCTCCGTCAGAACTGTTCCATTCTCCGCGCTTCCCGTTGATATACAGCTGAGTATAACCGCGGTTAAATGTGGTATCGGGATTTGGCTCAAAGCCGCCTTCACAAATTCCGAGCGATGCTCTTGAGTATATTATCCGATTTTTGGAAGAATTATTCTTTTCTATAAAATTGTTAATTGCAAGATCATAGTATCTTACAATGTTCCTGACATAAGAAATATTCTTAAGCCTGCCTTCAATTTTAAAAGAAGTTATCCCGGCGGATGCTAAATCTCCAATGTGATTTGACAGGTTATAATCTTTTAGTGAAAGCAATGGTTTGTTGCGCGCAATTACCTCTCCGCCGGCATTTACCAGAGTATAATCGGACCTGCACGCCTGGGCGCATTCACCGCGGTTTGCGCTGCGGCCCGTTAAATATTTTGAGAGATAACACTGCCCGCTGTAGCATACGCAAAGCGCACCGTGTACAAAAAATTCCAATTGACACCTTGTTGCGCTGCGGATAGATTTTATTTGCTCAAGAGATAGCTCTCGTGCAAGAATTAATCTTTTAAATCCCAGAGCCTCCAAGAAAGCGGCTTTTTCCGGAGTTCTTATATCCGTTTGAGTGGAGGCAAAAAGCGGAACGGGAGGCAGGTTCATTTTTAAAAGTGCAAAATCTTGAACTATAATGCCTTTGCATCCTGCCTCATAAGCTCTCCATACATACTCTTCCGCCTCCGGAATTTCAGAATCAAATAAAATAGTGTTAACAGTAATATAAACTTTTGCTCCAAATTGTCCGGCATAAGAACATAATTCCGCAATATCTGTAAAGGAATTTCCGGCGGCCTCCCTTGCTCCAAACCTGGGGCCCGCTATATAAACGGAATCGGCACCGCAGCCAATTGCCGCGATACCGATTTCCTTATTCTTTGCCGGAGCTAAAAGCTCAAGTTTTATTTGCATTTTAAAGCGGCAATTTTACTCTTTGCAAAAGCGCCAAACTGCTTGTCATTAAGAATTTTCTTATAGTACGTGCATGCGTTTGCAGTACTACCGCTCTTTTCATATGATGTTGCCAAATAGTAGAATGTTGTAGAATTTTGCTGTGCCTTCTTTAGCAAAGAAATAGCCTTTGCATAATTCTTCATATTTGCCGCAGCCATTCCGCCGTAAAGACTTGCCTGAGGATTTGTTCCAAACTCATTAACTTTCTCTGCCGCTGCAATTGCCGCAGAAAAATTCTTTGCCTGATATGCAGCTGCAAGTTTGTTGAAATACATTGTAGACAGCTGTTTATTTGCGGCATCCGCCTGGCCGTTAGCCTTGGCTTTTGTAAATGCATCTTCTGCGGATGTCTCATCTCCTGATGCGATATAAGTCATTCCAAGTCTCAAGAAAGCATTTCCGTCATTAGGAGTGTATTCCAAAGTTTCTTTATATTTTGCAATAGCTTCCGTGAAATTCTTGTCGTTAAGAGCATTATCTCCAAGTATCATAGTAACCTGAGGAATAAGATCTCCTGCAGACTCCGCAGTCTCCGTCCCTCCATATTCCTTTGCCTTTGCAGCAGCTACCTTTAAGTCCGCAAGTGCGCCTGCATAGTCTTTTGCATTTAGTTTCTTAGTTGCTGCCTGAAAAAGAATCTTTGGAATCAAGTCTTTGCAATCTGATACCATTTGCTTTCCTTCATCACCCGCAGCACTTGCAATCTTCATTGCCTCATTAAAGCCGGTAACAGCCTCATTTTCATTGCCTGCCGTGAATGCTTCCTTTGCTTTGTTAAAAGTTTCTGTTGCCGCGGTCATGTCTTGTGCAAATGCGCCTGCAGATACGAATAGTGCAAGAGTAAGGGTCATAAAAAACGTGTTGATTCTTTTCATGTGTTTATTAGTTTTAAAAGGTTTACCTATTTTATTTTATGAATTAATCGTTAACTGCTAGAGACAAAATTAAAAAAAAATGGGTGCTTACGCAAACTAGTACATAAATTCTTAATTTTGCAAGGTCATGAAAATATGCGCTGTCATGAGAAAAATATCATTAATACTAACTGCAATCATCTCTCTCCTTTTTGCTCCCGATAGTTTCTCTCAGGTTAAAGACCCGGCAAAGCTTCCGGATGATCCAAGAGTGAAGGCGGGGACGCTGGCTAACGGACTTTCTTACATTATTATCAAAAACCAAGCCCAAAAAGGATTTGCCGATTTTTGCGTGGCTCAAAAAGTGGGAACGGTGCTGGAAAACAACGGCCGCGAAGGCTCTCTTAAACTGCTTGAACTGCTGTCAACAAAGGGAACAAGAAACTTTGAGGGCTCTACAATCCTTACGTATTTGCAATCTATTGGTGTTAAGAGCAATGACATATCTTTTAATACAGGAAAGGATGAGACAACATATTTAATAAAAAATATACCTGTCGGGAGGTCAAATACAATAGATTCCTCTCTTCTGATTCTTTATAACTGGATGAGTTCCATAAATGTAGATGAAGATGATTTGGAGGCGGAAAGGCCAATTTTAAAGAATATGGTGCAAAATCAATGGGATGCTTCCGCCAGGCTGGACAACCAGGAAATCAAATCTGTTTTTCCGGACAGTCCTTACGGACGAACACTAAATACAAGTAATATTAAAAGTATACAAAACCTTTCTTCTAAAGATTTGCGTACATTTTATTATAGCTGGTGCAGGCCTGATTTGCAGTGTGTTATAGTGGTGGGGGACATTGATCCGGTACAATTAGAGACACAGATAAAATCTACCTTTGCAACAATTCCCAAACCGCTTAAGAGCCGGCCGAGAGATTATTACTCTCCAAAGGAATTTGCAGGCGTAAAAGCCGTGCTGTTAAAAGACTCTGAATATGATAAGACAACCGTCTCTATCAACTTTCTTAAAGAGCCGTTGAAGGAAAATTATAGAACCACTAATATTCCTTATATTCAAGAGTATATGGATGATGCCATTACAAGTCTTCTGCAAGATAGAATAAGAGAGGGAATTGTGCAGAAGAGCCTTCCGATTTTTAATGTCAGCATCAGTACCGGAAAATTTATGGATGTAGAGAAAAGTGCCGCATATACTATTACATTTGAAACATTGCCAAACACTGTTTACGCATCTCTTGCTTTTATAAGCGGTGAGATAGATAAGGTGGGAAAGTTTGGGTTTAATAATCAGGAATTTAACAAATCCGTGGAGATTTATTGGAGGAGACTTGAGAATTTTTATGATAACAGGGCAACCGCATCTAATGATGTCTATTTGCAGAGAGCATTGGATAATTTTTACGGCGGATATTCTCTGGCCAGTACAGAACTGAAGTTTGCCATTATGAAACAGGTCTTGTTCTCTTTAAATTTGAGTGATTTGAATAATTATGCAAAAGCGCTGCTGGATCAAAATGATAATATTGTAATATCCTGCCGCATGCCGGACGTAAAGGGGATTGAGCAGCTGTCTAAAGAGCGCGTACTTGCCTCATATACAGATGCTATTGGCAAGGGACCATCTGAATACAAAGACATTCCTGTTGTCAAATGGCCGGATGTTTCTCCGGTTGCCGCGGCTAATGTTATTTCAGAATCAGAGGACCCAATTACAGGAGCGTACATAATGACGTTATCTAACGGTGCAACGGTTGTTTTGAAAAACACCTCAGAATCAAAGGATACGATTGCTTTCAAAGCCATAAGCAAAGGGGGATTCTCCTTAATGTCCGGGGTTAATTTTGGAAATGAGGAGTTCTTTAACGGAGTCTTAAATCTTGGAGGTCTTGGAAATATTTCACAGGCAAACATGCAGCGTTTTTATGATTATAATCACATGAATGTCTATGCAAAAATCTCTCAGAATACGGAAGAGATTGACGGATACGCCATTGCGGCAAATACGGAGAAGCTGTTTCAAGCGCTGTATCTTAGCATGACGCAGAGAAGGAAAGACGCGGCGGCTTTTGATATTTACAAGCAGAAGATGGTATATAATACTATTTATCACTCTCTTTCTCCCGTAGAGACCTTTAAGGATTCTGTAAATTATTACAACAACAGTAATAAAAATTTTGTTGCGCCTATTACAGCAGAACAGATTAAAGGGTATTCATATTCAGATATTTCAAACTCTTTGGATGAGAGATTTTCCAATGCAGCAGATTTTGTTTTCATTTTTACGGGGAATATTAATATTCAGCAGTTTAAAGAGTATGCTTTAAAGTATATCGGCAGTATAAAAGGAGATGCAACGGAGAGAGAGAACAGTATTGTTGTGCCAAATTATTTTGCAAAAGGGACGGTTAACAAAAGATTTTTGTTTAAGATGAGCACTCCGCGTACTTATGTTAATTTTACGCTTTCCAGAGGAGCGGAATTTAGTATTAAAAACGAGATACTTGGAGAGATGACGCAAAGTTTGCTGGAGGATACCTATCGTGATAAATTTAGAGGCCTGTCTTCAAATTTTGTAATCACGACAGATTTGTATAATTATCCGGAGGATATATTTGTTGCAAGTTCATATTTTGAGACAGATAGTACATCTGCAAAAGAGATAGAGTATGCCATTGTTAAAGAACTTGACGGCATTTCTAACGGTGGTATTACAGATTTTGAATTTAACAGATTGGTAAAAGAAGTTGCAAGCAAGTTTGATTCTAATAATCAGCGTAATTCGTACTGGTTAACCACCTTAGAACGGCGTTACATAGACGGGAAAGATTTTTATAACAATTATGCTGCCGAGCTTCAAAGCATAAGCAAAAGGGAGTTTTCAAAATTTATTTCCGAGTTGCTTGGCGGCAATAGGATCTCCGTTGTTATGGATGGAACAACTCAAGATGTCGGTACCGCAAGATTGCTTAAAGAAGATTTTGTAAAGGAGTATTTTGACGTTAATTAAAGGTGATAATCAGAATTAAGGATTGTTTGGTAAGCTCAGAAATTTTAACTGAGTGTTTCTCTTGTGATTTCTTAAGATGCAAGGGTTGCTGTTGCGTGATAGGGGACAGCGGTGCCCCGCTTGATGAGCGTGAACCCGCTTTGTTGGAGAAAGAGTTTGAAAATTATAAAAAATATCTTCCCGGGGTTTCTTTGCAAAGTATTAAAGAACAGGGATTTTCCGTTATTGACGGGGACGGGGATTTAGTCACGCCCCTGGTTAATAAACATGAATGCGTTTACTCTTTTACAGATGAGAACGGCTATACTTTTTGCGCAGTTGAAAAATATTGGACGGAAAATTATTTGAATAAAGCCGCACTTCACTCTTGTGAGGCGGGAACTTTTTATAATTCAATTGGTTTCCGCAAGCCTATTTCTTGCCGGCTGTATCCCATAAGAGTTTCACGTCTTTCAAATGGTCTTTATGCTTTGAACTTAAGCCGTGAACATCTTTGTCGGGAGGCATTTGAGAAAGGGGAAAAAGAAAAGGTTCCCGTTTTTAAGTTTTTAAGGGAACCTTTAATTTACAGATTTGGAGAAGATTTTTACTCCTCTTTGGAGGTTGCTTCTATTAGTTTTAAAGCGCGCTCATAATTTTCATCTTCTACCGCAAGGTCAATTGTTCCAAGATCTGTTGGAAGACCCGCAAATGCCTGATTTTGGTTTAGTACCGCTGCCGGTATCCCTTCATTTTCAAGCATTCCTTTTGCAATATTCGCCGCAAAAGCATCTGTGTAATGTTTTACAACTTTCATATTTTTTTCTCTAAACTGTTGACTTTATTATTTGTCCAAACTGTCGGGATTTTTCTTAGCTTTTTCTTGAGCTTCCTCTTCTGCTTTCTGCATAATCCACTCAATGTTATGACTGAAGCGCACAACATCCGCACGGATTCCTTCCATCTGCAAAATCCCGTTGATATATCTGATTTTCAGCGTGTCTTCAAATAGACGCATAAAACGGATGAACATATTTCTGTGGTGATAAATCATTGTGCTTCCTTCAAAATCTTTATCCTCCCTTACAAAATTCATGTGCGCCTCTGCAAGCATATTTTGAATCTCCGCCTTATGCTCATCATAATGCTTTCCAACCGGTACTTCTCTCCTTCCGTAACCAATGAAAGGGTATGCAAATGAGAAGACTAAAAAGAACAAAAGTAAATTTTTCTCATTTCCCTTAAACATATCCCATGGCATTAAACCGGGATCATGCTGTGATGTGTAGAAAATTATGCAAATAAGGATTACAAAAAAGACAAAAATGAAAATGAAATATTTAACCGCTCTCAGCAAATATTTCCCTACGCCGTTTTTATTCATATTCTCTGTATGTTAAATGAAGAATTTATGTGTTTGTTACTTGAGCAAAAGTACAAATTATTATTCTTACATTTGTGCATGCGGCATTATATATGTATGAATCTTTTATATAGGGCGTAAAACGGTTTGTAAAATTAGAGTGTAAATACCAAAAAATAATTATCGTTATGGAAAAGAAATACAAGGTTATAATCGGGATACTTGCGGCTGTAGCTGCAATTCTCCTGGGGGTTCTGATTTATGTTCTGGTTCAGAAAAATACTATGAAGCAGGATATTAGCGGACTCACGATAGACAAAACTACTCTTACGCAACAGATGACGCAACTGCAGAGCGACTATGCAAATCTTTCATCCACAAATGATACCATCAATACTCAATTGCAGGTGGAGAGAGAGAAGGTTGCGCAGTTGATACAAAAGGTTAATAGCACAAAGGCAACGGATCAGACAAGATTGATGAAGTATGAGAGAGAGCTTGGAACCCTGAGGTCTATTATGAAGGGTTACATAAAACAAATAGACTCTTTAAACACGCTGAATGTCAGTCTAAAGAAAGAGACTGCACAGGCAAAACAGGAGGCTCAGGAGAGCAATACAAAATACAATGATCTTAAGACCACAACGGATGAACTTGGTAAACAAGTAGAAAAGGGTTCTGTTGTAAAAGGGAGAGGTCTTGCAATTGTGGGACTTAACGGAAACGGCAAAGAGACAAACCGCAGCAGCAGGGTTCAAAAACTGAAGAGTTGTTTGAATTTGGTAGAAAATTCCATTGCCAAAACAGGTCCTATGACCGTGTATATCAGAGTAAAAGGTCCGGACGGAATCTTGATGACAAACGGCGGTCAGCAAGTCTTTACAGCTGGCGGAGAACAGATGATTTATTCAGCATCAAGAGAGGTAGATTATGAGGGATCAGAGATAGAAGTTTGTATATATTTTAACCCGGAAGGCGCTAAATTTACAAAGGGCGTTTACACGGTTGATGCATATACAAACCGCGGTTTGCTTGGAACGGCTCAGATTTATCTAAAATAGGCTGAGAGGTGGCGTTAAATCTGATGCGGAAATATATATTAAGGTGATTTGAACTGATGGCGGGCATATACGTACACATCCCCTTTTGTAATTCATTTTGTATATATTGTGGTTTCTATTCAGTTATAAATAAGCAAATTAGAGAAAATTATATTCCTGCGCTCAAAAGAGAAATCTCCGGGCGCAGGAATTTTTTTACCGGCGGCACCAAAATAAATACGTTATACTTTGGCGGCGGCACACCGTCCGTCATGGAAATTCCTCAGTTGGAAGAAATTGTACAATGCCTTAGGGAAAACTTTGACGTTGCTTTTGCGGCGGGCCCCGTAGACAAATTTGAATTCACCGTTGAAGTTAATCCGGATGACATTACGCCCCAATACGCCGACGGCTTAAAATCTATAGGCGTAAACCGAATAAGTATGGGCGTACAATCCTTTATTGATGAGCATCTTAAATGGATGCATCGCCGCCATACGGCAAAGGAGGCAATAAACGCTTATCATATTTTGAGAGATGCCGGGTTTGAAAATATCAGTCTGGATTTGATTTTTGGATTTGCCGGCCTGACCGCTCGGCAATGGCGTTATAATTTGGATAAGATCACATCATTACGTCCGGACCATATCTCCGCTTATCAGCTAAGCATAGATGAAGGAACGGCATTGGAGGCACTGGCCAGTCAAGGAAAATATTTGCCGGCGGACGCCGATGAGTGTGCTGCGCAATATGCTGCACTACAGAATGTTTTGGCTGCAGCCGGTTATGACCAATATGAAATTTCCAATTTTGCACGCAGGACAGACACTATTTCTTCACACGTTTCCGGTTCAGGCGTTAACTCGCTTCCGCGCAGCATATCTTACCGTTCTCAACATAACAGCAACTATTGGAACAAAATCCCGTACCTTGGACTTGGCCCGGGTGCTCACTCATTTGACGGAATCAATCACAGAGAATGGAATTTCCCTAACGTAGAAAATTACTGCAATCTGCAGACAAAAGAAATCCGCTCAGGTGAGGCTCTCACGGAAAAAGATATCTTCAATGAATCCATTATGCTCGGTCTGCGCCAAACTGACGGTCTGGATTTAAACGCTTTAAACAAGGATCTTCTAAAGACAACCCTCACTGCCATTGCTCGTTTGGAAGACGAACATCTTCTCCTTCAAGACAAAATTAAGGACAATGCAGGTAATGAGAAATTCATTATTAAAATCCCGACAAACAATTTTTTTATTTCAGATTCCATCATGCGGGACTTGTTTTTATAAAAACGGAACGTTTAAGACACTTGTTTGATCAGTTGCAAGAGAAAATTCTCCCCCGCACGTCTTGTCTTTTGAAAACTTATATAACGGATGTTCTGATAAAAAACTTTGTTAGCAAATGATCCAGTGTGAATACAGGAACGCTTTGGTTGCAACGGCAATGAAAATCAAAACAACAAGTGATGAATAAACAATGCCGATTATTCTCAAACGAGGAAGCCATTTGTTATTATTCCAGCCAATTGTCTGGAATGCGCTCCAGAAACCGTGGTTAAGGTGAAGCCAAAGGCACACAAACCATAGGATGTAAAGAACATAAATCCAAAGATTCCCAAATGTAAATTCAAGAGATTCAGGACCATTGGCAGATTCATTCCCCATAAATTCCTGCAATTGCATCTTTGCCCAAAAATCTGTAAGGTGCAAACCTATTCCGATAAGAATAAGCAAACCAAGGATAATCATGTTTCTTGATGCCCAACCATCTGATTGAGATTTGTTTGCAACTGCATATCTGACAGGGCCGCGCGCCTTGTAATCTTGGATATAAAGGATGAATGCGTACACAATGTGTACTAAGAATCCAAACGCCAAGACCGGAACTATTGCTGTAATAATCGGCAGTTTCATAAAGTCACACCCTGCCTGAAAAGCTTCTCTGCTAAATAGATATAAACTATTAACGGAAGCATGAACTGTCAGGAATAAAATAAGAAATAAGCCGCTTATGCTCATAACCAACTTCCTGCCTATAGATTCTGTAAAAATATTTGACATAAACTGTTATCTGGTTTTTTGTGCGGCAAAGATAAAATGTAAGTTTCTAAAAAACAATAATAGGCACGCAAGTTGCATTTTTAGCCCTAAATAATTATTTTCGTGGTTGATTTGTAGATAAAGTTATGAAATTCAAGAGGGTATTACTTAAACTTAGCGGGGAAAGCATGGGCGGTTCCAAAGGGGCCGGCTTTGATTCTGACGCTATTAGGGCATATGCAGAGGAAATTGCAAAGGCTGTAAAGGACGGAACTCAAATAGGAATAGTTGTTGGCGGCGGAAATATTTTCCGCGGAGTGACCGGTACGAAAACGGGGTTGGACCGTGTTAAAGGGGATCAGATGGGTATGCTGGCGACCGTAATAAACGGGATGGCCCTGGCTCAGTTCATAAAGGACAAATGGGTTAATGCGGAGGTTTTTACGGCTCTTCCAATGGAACCGGTTGCAAGATATTACAGTAAAGAAAAAGCAATTGAGGTTTTGGAGAATGGCGGAGTTGCAATTTTTACCGCAGGTACCGGCAATCCTTATTTCACGACAGATTCTGCTGCAGCCCTGCGAGCTTGTGAGATTGAGGCGGATGCGCTGCTAAAGGGGACGCGGGTAGATGGCGTTTATGACAGCGACCCGGAAAAAAATCCTAAGGCTAAAAAATACGATACCCTTACATTTGACAAAGCTTTAGCCGATAATCTTAAGGTCATGGACCAGACAGCTTTTGCAATGTGCAAAGAGAGTGATATGCCGATAATAGTTTTTGATATAAACAATCACGGCAACTTGACTAAATTGCTTGATGGAGAGAAAATCGGCACAATAGTTACGATGAAATAAGTAACTGTTTTTTCTGAGAAACAATGATTATGAGAAAAATATTATGAGAAAAATTTTAATGTTATTGACAGCCGTTTTATTTACGGCAGGTGTTGCTTCCGCACAAAAGAGTGCAGATGCAGACGGTAACTATGTAAAAATTGGCGAGCAAGTTCCGAACTTCACCATAACAATGCTTAATGGTAAAACGCTGGACATTAATAAATTGAAAGGTAGAGTCGTCTTGGTTAATTTTTGGGCCACATGGTGTCCTTACTGTGTACAGGAGCTGACTAGATTCCCGGAGGAAATTGTAAAGAAGTATGTCGGGAAAGATTTTGCAGTAATATGCATAGACAGAATGGACGGAAAGAGAGAGACTCGGGCAAAAGTAGAGGAATTCATGAAAGCTAAAGGTTATAAAATCCCTGTTGGCTTGGATGAGGGCGGCAAAGTTTTTGAAATGTTTGCAACGAGCGGAATACCAAGAAATTATGTGATTGACAAAGACGGCAAGATTGCCTACATAGGAGTTGGCTATGATACTGCGGAGTTCACAAAATTGCAGGCGGCAATAGAAGAGGCAAAAAAATAAATATCTGGACATAAAGATAAATGCCTGAGCATGAAGGTAAATATCTGAGCATAAAAATACATGCATGGGCATAAAACGAATTTAAACTTATAATTATGGATATTTCTGTTTCCAAAAATTGCATTGCACAGGCCAAGGACAAAATGGAAAAGGCTGTTGTGCATTTAGAGGAAGAGTTGAAAACTTTTAGAGCAGGCAAGGCTAATCCTTCTGTTTTCAATAACGTAATGGTTGATTACTATGGTACGCCTACCGCTATTTCAAAAGTTTCCTCTGTTTCTACGCCGGACCCCAAGTCTATTATTATTCAACCTTGGGAAAAGAAGATGGTAGCGCCTATCGTTAAGGCTATTATGGACGCTAATCTTGGATTTACTCCAATTAACAACGGAGAGAATGTAAGAATTAATATTCCTCCTTTAACAGAGGAACGCCGCAAGGAGCTTTGTAAAGAGACTCGTACTTCCGGTGAGAATGCAAAGATGAGCGTTCGTACCGCAAGACGTGATGCCGTTGAAGCTCATAAAAAATTTAAAAAAGACGGTCTTGAGGAGGATATCTGCAAAGATGCAGAGGATGAAATCCAAAAGATGACAGACAATTGTGTTAAGAAAATTGATGCGATTGTTGAGGTTAAGGAAAAAGAGGTAATGACCGTGTAGTGGAATTAAAATTGTAGAAAAAACAGGCCGGATCTTCCGGCCTGTTTTTTTATGTGATTTTGTTGTACATTCACAAGAGCAGGTTGCAGCCTTTCTGTTTTCCGGCCTGTTTTTATGCGATGTTATTGTACATTCACAGGAGCAGGTTGCAGCATTTCTGTTTTCCGGTCTGTTTTTTTCTTGCCCGCGCGATTTGTGTGCTGTTAGCCGTATGCACCACATTTGCAGCATCATTTTTTGCACCGCATTGCTGCACGGTTTTGCAACACATTGCTGCACCTTTTTTTTGCACCACATTGCTGCATTATTGCAGCACCGTTTTGCAAACTGTTGATTTACAGCAGATTAAGAAATGCGGCTTAGAAGGGCCCGGAAAGGCTAAATTTTCCCTATATGATTATCAACCACTTACAGCTGCTTGTGGTTTTCTCGTGTACTTTATACTTTGTCACACTCTGTTAATCAGCAAGTTGTATTTTTGCCTTTCTGTGCGTTCTGAGAGGGGTTGCAAAATAACCCCTAAGAGTAT
>DAIRSJ010000025.1:16629-22449 GCA_036804445.1 Candidatus Egerieousia sp. | reverse complement strand
ATTATTATGATGAATTTGCAAACAGAACAATAATGCGCAGAGTAGCGCAGAAGTGTTATATACCTATGAATAAGCTGCTTCTGGAGTTGATTAAAAAACACAAAGGGGCGTTTAAGGTCTCATTCTCCGTAAGCGGAGTTGCGCTGGAGCAATTTAGAAAGTATTGTCCTGAAGTTCTCGACAGTTTTAAGTTGCTTGCAGAAACCGGCTGCGCAGAGTTTTTGGCAGAGACCTACTATCATTCTCTTGCATCCTTAAAGAGCGAGGAAAGCTTTAAATATCAGGTGAATATGCACGCAGATGCCATAAGACAATATTTTGGCGTCACGCCAAAGGCTTTCAGAAATACCGAACTGATATTTTCAGATTTAATTGGTTCCGCAGTTGCTTCAATGGGATACATGACAATGCTGACAGAGGGGGCAAAACATATTTTAGGCTGGAAGAGTCCAAACTTTGTCTATACAAATGCAATCAATCCAAGACAAAAATTATTGCTTAGAAATTTTGGATTAAGTGATGATATAGCATTCAGATTTTCAGACAGAAGCAACCCTTCATGGCCTATCACGGCGGAGAAATATGCCGGATGGCTTAATGACGCAATAAAGAATGATGATGTCATAAATCTTTTTATGGATTATGAAACTTTTGGAGAACATCAGGGTGCTCAGAGCGGCATATTTGATTTTATAAAAGCACTTCCCGAGTCAGTGTTGAGAGACACCAAGATAAAATTTAGAACACCTTCCGAGGTTACGGAGATTCACCAGCCGGTTGCTCCTCTGCATGTTCCGTTTGCAATTTCATGGGCGGATGAGGAGAGAGATACAAGTGCTTGGCTTGGTAACGAGCTTCAGAATGAGGCATTTGGAAAGTTGTATGCGCTGGAGAAAAATGTTATGGCAACAGAGAATCAGTCTTTGATTTCAGATTTTGGAAAGTTGCAGGAGAGCGATCATTTTTATTACATGTGTACAAAATTTTTCTCAGACGGAGCAGTGCATAAGTACTTCAATCCATATAGCACGCCTTATGAGGCATTCATAAATTATATGAATGTGCTGAGCGATTTTGAAATAAGAGTGAAGAGGGCAAAAGGCGGTGAAGCGCATGCAGAAGCGGAGTCTGTCGCCCGGGAAAAAATCAAAAAACCAGCGACAAAGGCTGCTAAAAAAACTGTAGTTAAAAGAGACATAAAGAAGAGTGTCGCAAAGAAAGCGGCAGTTAAAAGTGACACAAAAAAGAGCGTCGCAAAGAAAACGGCGGTTAAAACTGTCGTGAAAAAAAAGAGTGACAAATGATTCAGAAAATTATAGAAAGGGCGGACTACTTGTTTGAGGTTAGCTGGGAAGTTTGCAACAAAGTTGGCGGAATTCATACCGTCATTGCAACAAAAGCGCATAATCTTAGTAAAGAGTATGGGAAAAATCACATACTGATAGGGCCGGATGTCTGGATGGAAACTAAAAAAAATCCGGAATTTTCAGAAGATCGCGCTTTATTTCATTCATGGAGTAAAAGGGCGGTGGATGAAGGGATTAGGGTTAGGATAGGGAGATGGAACGTTGCCGGAAACCCTATTGCGATACTTGTGGATTTTTCATCTTTTATTACAAGAAAGGATGAAATTTTTGCAAAGCTTTGGGAAGACTTTAAGTTGGATTCAATAAGCGGTCAGTGGGATTATGTAGAGCCGACTCTTTTTGGATTTGCAGCCGGTAAAGTTATTGAGAGTTTTGTGAATTTTTACATGCAGCCGCATCATAAAGTTGTAGCTCAGTTTCATGAATGGATGAGCGCTGCCGGATTGCTTTATATTAAGAAGCAGAATCTTGCTGTCGGGACTGTCTTTACAACTCATGCGACTGTTGTGGGAAGATGTCTTGCATGCAATAATATGCCGCTGTATAACTCTATAAATCTGTATGATGCAGATGAGAAGGCAAGGCAGTTTAACGTAGTTGCAAAGCATTCTTTGGAAAAGACGGCGGCACAAAATGCAGATGTGTTTACTACGGTAAGCAATATTACGGCCGGTGAGTGCGGGCGGTTTTTAAAGCGTAAGCCAGATTTCATTACCCCTAACGGATTTGACGGTATTATTGCTCCTGCCGAGGGAGAATATGATAAAGCGCGTTCAGAGGCTAGACGGCTGATGCTGCATGTTGCATCCAATATGTATAATATTGATTATAAGGAAGATGCTGTTATAATTGGGATAAGCGGAAGGTATGAGTACAAGAATAAAGGCATAGATGTTTTTCTTGATGCGATAGATAAAATTAAAAACGAGGGATGGAAAGGAAGAAAAATTTTGGCATTCGTAATGATACCCGCCGGCAATAATGGTCCTGATAAAGACCTGGCAGCCAAGCTTGAAGGAAAAGGAAGCGGGGACTATAAAACATACATAACTCACTATCTGTCCAACGGAGGATATGATACAATTCTTAACAGAATAAGGTCCTTTAATTTTGATCCTTCAAAGGATGATGTAAGCGTAGCATACGTTCCGACATATCTGAACGGGAATGACGGAATCTTTAATAAATCGTACTATGACATTCTTCCCGGAATGGATTTAACAGTGTTTCCGTCATACTATGAACCATGGGGTTATACTCCTCTGGAGAGCCTTGCATTTAGAGTTCCTACAATAACCACGTCACTGTCAGGATTTGGCGCATGGGTTAATGATAACTATAAAAAAGAGCATCCCGGAATTGCAATTTTGCAGCGCAGTGATTCTAACTACAATAAAGTAGTAGACGGTACAGTTGCAAAGATAAAAGAAATTGCAAATCTCAACGCCGCGCAAGAGAAAGATTACAAGGCAAATGCAAAGGATGTATCATACGTCTCTTTATGGGATAACGTAATAGTTTACTATAAGCTGGCGTACGTTAAAGCATTAGAAGAAGTGGTTAAACGCAACGGTGCTTTTCCGGAACTTGCAGAGGAGACTGAGCAGGAGGTGAAGAAGTTTCAGGTGGAACCTCCTCAGTGGAAGCAGCTCATGATTAAGAAGTCTCTTCCCGACAGATTAAAGGGGCTTGATGAACTTTCCAAAAATTTATGGTGGTGCTGGAATCAGGAGGCAATAGAATTGTTTCAAATTGCAGACCCCGTGCTTTGGAAAAAAGCGGAGGGAAATCCGATGGTAATGTTGGATATGATGGATTTGAAGAAATACAGGGAACTTGTTACCAACGAGGAGTTTACCGGAAAACTGGATGGCGTTGTAGAGCATTTTCATCAATACATGTCTCTAAAAAAAGATGAGAGCGCGCCGCGCATTGCATACTTCTGCATGGAGTACGGATTGGACACTTCATTAAAAATATACAGCGGTGGTCTTGGAATTCTGGCGGGGGACTATTTGAAGGAGGCTTCTGATATGAACGTGAATATGAACGCAATAGGCTTCCTTTACAAGTACGGATATTTTACTCAGAAAATTTCTGCGGGCGGAGACCAGATTGCGCTCTATGATCCGCAGGATTTTAGCATGACACCTGCGCAACCGGTAATGGACGGTAACGGAAAGTGGCAAAAAATTTCAGTGGCCTTTCCGGGAAGAAATATATATGCCCGCATCTGGCAGGTGAGGGTAGGAAGAATCAATTTGTTTCTTTTGGACTCTGACATAGAAGACAATTTGCCGGAAGACCGCGGAGTCACCGGACAGCTGTACGGGGGAGACTGGGAAAATAGATTAAAACAGGAACTGCTGCTTGGAATAGGAGGCATCAGAACTCTCAGAGCATTAGGTGTTTACGCGGATGTTTACCATTGTAATGAGGGACATGCCGCATTTACCGGTCTGGAGAGACTGAGAGAGTATATTCAAAATGACAATCTCTCATTTTCAGAGGCGTTGGAGGTTGTACGCAGCTCTTCTTTGTTCACTACGCATACACCCGTTCCTGCGGGACATGATGCATTCTCTGAAGATATGATGAGAACATACTTGTCTCATGCCCCTGAACATTTGAAGATTTCATGGAATGACATTATGCGGCTTGGCAAGTCGGACGTTAATAATCATGATGAAAAATTTTCCATGAGCAATATGGCAGCCAATCTTTCTCAGGAGATTAACGGAGTGAGCCGGCTTCACGGAAAAGTCAGCAGAGACATATTTTCTGAACTTTGGCCCGGATATCTTCCGGAAGAGCTGCATATCGGTTATGTTACAAACGGGGTGCATTATTCAACGTGGACTGCTCCGGAATGGAAAGAAATTCATGCAAAAGTTTTTGGAAAAGATTTCTCTTCTCACCATTATGACCGCAGTTGTTTCCGGGGATTCCGCAATGTTCCCGATAACACAATATGGTCTGTGCGGAAAAAGCTGAAGAAAAAACTTTTAGAAAAAGTTAAAGAAATTTTATCTGAGTCCGGTACCGCAAATCCTTATGCACCTCATGATATTGTTAAGATTAACAGCATATTAAATGATAAAATTCTAACCATAGGTTTTGCCCGCAGGTTTGCAACTTACAAGCGCGCCCACCTGCTTTTTACAGATTTAAAGAGGTTGGACCAGATTATAAATAATCCGTCGAGACCTGTACAATTTTTATTTGCAGGAAAGGCGCATCCGGCCGACAAGGCGGGACAAGATTTAATCAAGAGAATTGTAGAGGTTTCTAAGATGCCGCAGTTTATTGGCAAGATTGTTTTCATTCCGGATTATGACATTTCACTTGCAAAATATCTTGTGCAAGGTGTTGATATTTGGATGAATACACCAACCAGACCATTAGAGGCCTCAGGCACCAGCGGAGAGAAGGCCGTGATGAACGGAGTAATGCATTTTTCAGTTCTCGACGGATGGTGGGTAGAGGGATACCAAGAAGGAGCCGGCTGGGCATTAAAGATGGAACGTTCTTATAATGACCGGGGATTACAGGATGAACTGGATGCTGCAACTCTATATGATATTCTTGAGACCGACATTGCACCAAGATATTATGATGTTGACAACAGAGGCATATCAACAGCATGGATTGATACCATCAAGAATTGTGTTGCTGAAGTTGCATGCAACTTTACAACAAACAGGATGATGGAAGATTACTTAAGACAGTACTATATCCCTCTTTGCACGCGCAAGCACATGCTAATTGAAAAAGATTTTGCCATTGCCAAGGAGATTGCCGGCTGGAAGAGAAGGATGCGCAGGGAATGGCCCGATATAGAGATTGTTTCACAAGCAAAGATTGATACTTCAAGCGGAGTTCTTCTGCTTGGGAAAGAGTATAAGGCCAGAATTGTGCTGCAGCTTGGTGAGGTAAGCCCGGATGATTTGGGTCTGGAATTGCTTCTTACGGAAAAGAGTACAAGCGATGTTCCGGACGGGCCGGAGAGCGGCGGAGAACTTGCAATCAAAGGAGTCTTCCCGTATAAATTGGAAAATTATGATGACGGCAGAGCAACTTATGTTTGCAATTTAATGCCGGAGAAAACAGGTACTTATCTTGTGGCCAGCAGATTATATGCATATAATAAACTTATGCCTCACAGGCAGGATTTTGAATTAGTTAAATGGTTGTAAATTTGCATGCCGCAAATTGCGGCGTTTAAACAAATTGTATATTTTAATTAGAAAGAAATTAATTAGAGAAAGAATATGATTGCAGCAGCTACTGGTTTTTTTGACGGAGTACATTTGGGACACAGAAAAGTTTTGACGCGTCTTTGTGAAATTGCAAGGGCAAGAGGAGAGAAGAGCGCCGTTGTAACTTTTTGGCCGCATCCGCGCAGTGTGTTGCAGCAACAAGCTTACAATCTCAGACTTCTGACAACACTGGA
>DAIRSJ010000025.1:0-16529 GCA_036804445.1 Candidatus Egerieousia sp. | reverse complement strand
GGAAATATTGCAAAAGCAAATTCGTTCCTTGGGTATCGTTATGGTTTAAAGGGAGTTATAGTATCAGGAAAACATATCGGAAGAACAATAGGATTTCCAACGGCAAATCTTAAACTCTATAATCCGCTTAAGCTTGTGCCGGAGAACGGCGTCTATTCCGTGTATGCGGAGGTAAACGGGAAAACGTACATGGGAGTTTGCAATATTGGGGTAAGGCCAACTGTCGGGGACAATAATGAGAAGACAATAGAGACACATATTTTAGATTTTGATGAGGATATTTACGGCTTGGATTTAAAGATAGAATTTGTGGACAGAATGCGTCAAGAGAGTAAATTTGATTCTTTAGAGAAATTAAAAGAGCAACTTTGTCTGGATAAGCAGCAGGCGCGCAGTTTTCTTTGTGCCGCCTTGCCGCATATTGTTTTGAGGTAATTGTTTATATTTGCATATAATGATTGAGAATCCGGAAAATAAGAGAGTTGATGAATTACTTGACCAGTTGCGCGCACTGGGCTTGAGTGATGACATGCTTGCCGTAAAACTTAAGGGTGATAAGCAGGGGTATCCTCAAATCCGCAGCAATATAAAACAGATTGAAGATAAGTGGACGGAGGAGGCTAAACGGGCAGAAGCAGCGGGTGAGATTGACGGGGAGGGCAAACTGGAGCAGCTGAAAAAACGGATTAAGGAGCATCCTGAGGATATGATAATCCTCTCGGAGCTTATGAAATCCAAGTTTTAAAAATAATTTCTATATTTGCATAAGCAAAGACGAGGAATTCCGGCAGACGGGGTTCTTCTTAATTTTTTCTATTATGGGACAGGGACATTACGTAACGGCAGAAGGCCTTGATAAATTGAAAAAAGAACTGAATGATATGATTACAGTTCAAAGGCCTGCAATATCCAAGGCCATAGGAGAGGCCAGGGATAAGGGAGATCTTTCTGAGAATGCAGAGTATGATGCGGCAAGAGAAGCTCAGGGTATGCTTGAACTTAAAATTTCTCAGATACAGGCTTTGATAGCTACGGCAAAAATCATAGATGAATCTAAGCTGGATACCAGCAAAGTCGGTATGCTTAACAAGGTGAAAGTTAAGAATTTAAAGACAGGAAAAGATATGGAATTCACCCTTGTGGGAGAGAGTGAGGCTAACCTTGCAGAGGGCAAGTTGGCTGCATCAACTCCTATTGGCAAGGCTCTTATGGGACGCAAGAAAGGGGAGACGGTGGAGGTAAATGCACCTGCGGGTCTTATCAAATTCCAAATACTGGACATTTCCATATAGTTCACGATAGTTTGCATCTATTTTAAAATCAAATAACTATGGCATCAATTTTTACAAGAATTATTAATGGGGAGATTCCTTGTTTCAAAGTTGCGGAGACAAAAGATTACATTGCCTTTCTGGATGTTGCTCCTATAGTCAAAGGGCATACTCTGGTTGTTCCAAAGGATGAGAAGCCTTACATATTTGATTATGAACCTGAATATTATGCGGGTTTATGGAAGTTTGCGCAAAAAGTTGCAAGAGCTCAAAGACGCGCAATCCCATGCTTAAGAATTGGTGTTGGAGTGCTTGGACTGGAGGTCCCTCATGCGCATATTCATCTTATTCCTCTTCAGAGCGAGAAGGACTTGAACTTTCAGAAGGAAAAGATGCATCTTCCTGATGATGAGATGAAAGCAATTGCGGAGAGCATTGCAAAAGAATACGGGAAAGAGAAATAAAAGACACACAGTCTGGATTAAAGAGAAATTTCTGATGAAAAAATTTTCAATTCTAAGGGTTGCTTCAATCTTTGCGATTGGTGCAACTTCTTTGTTTTTAGCCTCTTGCGGGCACAAAGATTCTGCAGTAATAAAGGCTGTAATTCAGGGAGCCTCTGAAAAAGAGGTTATTCTGAATATGCTGAATATTAATAAACTTGTTCCAATAGATACACTTAAAACGGACAAGAAGGGGTTTGTGAAGTATAAAGTAAAGCTTCCTTATGCATCTCCGAATTTTTATTATATGACATATCACGGGACAACGGTTGCATCATTGTTGCTTGTTCCCGGAGACAGGGCTTCAATTACCGTTGATACTCTTGGCAAACTGCTGAAAATAAGCGGTTCTGAGGAATCTATATTGCTTGGTCAGGTTAATGATTCTATTGCACGCGCGCAGAAAATGTTTGATTCTCTTACCGTTCAGCTGCTTGCATGCGACAAGATAGGAGATAAGCAGGGTGCTTTAAAACTTAGGTATGAGCTTGGTCATCTGTATGTTAAGCAGAAGCAATACTCTATCAAGAGCATATTGAGACATCCGCATTCTTTCACAAATGTTACCCAACTCTATAGGCAGTTTAATGAGAATCTGCCTCTTTTTGCTCAGCTTACGGACGGCATTTATTATAAGCAGGTTTGTGACTCATTAAAGCCCTTATATCCTAATTCTCCGTACATCAAGGTATTGGAAGGCGAGGTTACAAGGTTTAACAACTATATGGAGCTTAACAACAAGATGCAAAATGCCGGTGAAACGGCATTCCCGGATATTGCACTTCCGGATATCAGTTCAAATACGCGTCATCTTAACACGCTGTTAGGCAGACCTTTTATGCTTCTGTTCTGGAGCGCTACGGATAATGCTCAAAAAATGCTTAACGCAGAGTTGTTGCAGCTATATAACAAGTACAAAGGAAAAGGATTTCAGATTTATGAGGTTTGCGTGGATACGGATAAGACAAACTGGGCATCTATTGTAAAGAACCTTCCTTGGATCAATGTATGTGATGGAATGGGCGCATCTTCAGTTGCTCTTTCTACGTATAATGTTTCTAATGTCCCTTCAATGTTCCTGTTTGATAAGGATGGAACTATTGCGGGAAGGGATATTTTTAACATGAAGAATTTGGATATTGCAATCAGTAAATTATAATAATCTTATAATAGGCTAGATTACAGTGCAATGTGCCGATTTGCGGCGTGTTGCCAAGTGGCAGGAGATGCCGGATCAAAAAAAGCAAAATCGTCAATTGACGATTTTGCTTTTTTTGGTTATGCAGTTTTTGACAATTCTGATTTTTTTTGAGTGATAAATATATCATTTAACATCTTATTATTTTTTTTCCGTCACATATTTGCGTCAGATTTTTTGATGCAGCCAATGGCAATAGTGACAAATGAAAAAAGAAAATTCAAAAGGGCATTAAAAGGGTATTAAAAGGGTATTAAAAGGAAATTAAATGGAGATTAAATGAATATTAAATGAATATGGAAAATACAGATGAGATAAAAAGAATGAAAAAATCGGCAGAGGGAATGATGTTGGCAATGCATAGAAAAACCGACTGTTTTTATTTGACGGCAATATGTCTGGCTCTGCTTATATGTGCTGCTGTTTTTTTTCATTCGCGTTAAGGGACGGGCTTTTAATAGTGTTATCATAATGTTTTGTGCAAAGTGCCGGAGTCTTTGTTAATGAGGGTTTTGTAAAAATCCGGCACTTTTTTTCAAGAAAATTTTTGCGAGGCGGTTTTTGAAAAATGTTACTATAGAGTTTTGCGGTGGGCTTTTGAAAAGTGTTGTCATGGAGTGTTGCCATAGAGTTTTGAGAGGGAGATATGAGAGGTAGTTTTGAGAAAGGAGATTAAATGAAGGAGTGTTTATGAGGGGAATGTTAAAGATAAGGCAGCAAGATGAGTATGATTGCGGTGCTGCAAGTTTAAGTTCTGTTGCGGCTTGGTATGGGGTAAGCGTACCCTTATCAAAAGTGAGAAGGGTATGCGGATGCACAAAGGAGGGAATCACAATCAAGGGGATAATTGACGGAGCAAAAACTTTAGGTTTAAGCGGCAGGGCCTTTAAGTGCAGCGGAAGCAAGGAGAGTGCTTTAAGCTATTTGGAAAAAATAAATTCACCCGTTATTGCTCATCTGCAGAGAAAGGATGAAATGTTCCATTTTGTTGTAATCTACCATGTTGCGGGTGATAGGATAACTGTGATGGACCCTGCGGAGGGAGAATTTAAAAGATTTCGGCTTAAGGATTTTATGGCTGAGTGGACCGGCTATGTAATTTATATTGTGCCGGGAGATAACTTTGAAAAAATTGACCAAAATGAGAATAAATATCTGCGCCTGTTCAGGATCTTAAAATTTCACAAAAAAGAAGTGGCATTTGCGCTGGCCGGTTCAATTGCTCTTACGTGTATTGGCGTATGCAACTCCTTGTTTTTGCAACAAATTATAGATGAAGCTATTCCAAAAGGAGATAAATTACTCGTTATTATAATTGCCGCCGCACTTTTTATTCTCATTCCGCTTGCGCTGTACATTGGATACTGCAGAACATTGTATCTTTTGAGAAATGGCATACAGATAGACACGCGCCTAATTTTTTCTTTTCTAAGAAAGATATTCAGATTACCGGCGGAGTTTTTCTCAGAGCATACCAGCGGCGATTTAAATTCCAGAATATCAGACGCTTTTAATATCAGAACATTTATTTCCGAGGGGCTGGTATCCATATTTGTAAGTATTCTAACACTTGTAGCGGTGTTAGTTCTAATGTTTACTTTTTATTGGAGACTGGCCCTTTTTACTTTGCTGTTCATCCCGTTGTATGCCGGGCTTTATTTTATTTCCGACCGTATTAATCATAAGTATACTCATGATTTGGCAATAAAGGGAGCGCAATTTGAATCTGATTTTATTGATAGCGTTGAAGGTGCGGAGAGCGTAAGACACTATGGTGCAGCCTCTCTCTCCACGGTAAAAACGGAGGAAAGCTACTGTGTTATGACTGAGAACGTCTATGGTGCAGGACGTGCCGTTTCTATTTTCTCAGAGGCCGGAGAGGGGATATCAAAAATGCTTCTTGCCACAATTATTATAATAGGAGGATTTGCAGTGTTTAAACAGCAGATGTCTGTTGGAGAACTTGTTTCATTTTACACCTTAAGCGCTTTTTTTACAACTCCAATGAATAGTTTGGTAAATATAAATTCTCTTGTAAACCAGGCTATTGTGTCATCTGGAAGATTGCTGGATATAACGGATTTAGAAGATGAAGAAGAACCCGGCTTTAAAGGAATTGATTTTCTTAAAAAATATTCTACCTCAAAGGCCGAGGAGATAGAATTAAGCGGAATAAAATTCAGATACCCGGGAAGAGAAAATGTTTTTGATAACTTCAGCTGCAGAATTCCGGCCGGCTCAATTACTGCAATAACCGGTGAGAACGGATGCGGCAAAAGCACTCTTGGTGCCTTGCTGATGAGAGATTTAAAGCAGGATGGCGGGAAAATATTTATACATCCGTGCAGTGCAATTCCCATAGATATAGGGAGCATAAAATTGAGCGAGTGGCGCAGATATGTTTCAATATCTCCTCAACGCTGCCATCTGTTTAATGCTACAATTTTTGAGAACATAACATGCGGAGAAGAAAATCCTAATGTTAACAAGGTTGCTGCAATATGCAATGATCTTGGAATGGAGAGTTTTGTGAGATCTCTGCCCGCAGGGCTAATGACGTACGTAGGAGAAAGGGGCAAGACTCTGTCGGGAGGAGAAATGCAGAAAATCTCTATTGCCAGACTGTTATACCGTTCTCCTGCAGTTTATATCTTTGATGAATCTACATCTTTTATGGATGAAGAGTCTGAAAATTACGTACTTGCAAAGATGAAAGAATTAAGTGCCTTAGGACGGAGTGTTATAATGATAACACATAAGAGCTCTAACCTTAAGATTGCCGATAACGTTATAAAGTTGTAAGCAAGTAAATTGCGGCTGCTGCAATTGACATGTCCTCTGCCGCTGAAATTTAATGTTGAATTAATGTGAAGAGAAATAGAAAAAATAACCGGTTATATAATTGGGGCAACCCGTGCGGGTGCGGACGCGCATTTACTGTCTGCAAAAATTTACTAATAATATGGAAGATAAGAGATTACGACAGTGTGGTTTTATTAGTTTAAACTGTGAGGAGATGCAAATCAGAGGAGGAATTTCCTTCTCTACTCTAAAGAAAATTGCAGCTATTATCGGGCTTATTATACATTTTGCCCAGGACTATGCTGACGATTTTAGGAAGGGGTATAAAAACGGATATAGCGGCAAACCGTTTCTGAAGGTTATTTAGCGTCGGCCGTTTGTTGTCTATGAATGAGTTTAACTGTGACAGAATTTATTAATCAAGAGAAAAATCATGAAAGGTTTTACGGAAATAACAGAATACGAGGCAATTGCGGTTGCGGGAGGAAGAGATCCTAATATCGCCAAACTGATAGAGTTAATCGGATATGGCGTGGGAGCGCTTATGAAATATTTAAAGACTTTGAAAAACAAGAATCCAACGGTAACCGTAATGGTGGCCATTGCAAGGATTCCATATACAATGAAATAGCTCCATTCATATTTTTTGATACTTATGGCCTGATAATTGAGCCATTTACGGGCGGGCGGCAGCTCGCCCATTTTATTAAAATAGTTACATTTGCATCTATGAAAATGACAAAGATTATATCTGTCACTGTAATATGCTGCTTTATTGCTGTTTATGCTAAAGCACAAAATGCGGATACCGCTACCTTATCTAATGCAGTTCCATGGAGCCTGGAAAGGTGTATTGAGTACGCAAAAGAGCATAACCTGCAAATCAAGCAGAATCAGTTATCGGTGCAGCAGGCGCAGAATAATATTCTGCAAAGTAAAATGGATTTTCTTCCCTCTGTTGACGCATCCTCATCTCATAACATGAGTTGGGGGCGTTCTGTTAATATGCAGACGCTGGAGATTATTCAAAACAAATTGAGCCAGAGCTCTTCTTTTAGTGCAAGTGCTTCCGAGACAATCTTCAACGGGTTTGCAAAAGTCAATACTCTTAAGAGCAACAAGATGCAGCTTCAAATATCAGAGCAGCAAGTTGAAAAACTTAAGAATGACATAACAATTCAAATAACCCGCGCCTATTTGCAGGTTTTGCTTTCGCAGGAACTGGAGAAAACTGCAAGAGAAAATTTGGAGAGCATTGCCCAGCAGATGGAAAAGAGCAGGCAACTGGTAGATGCAGGCAGTCAGGCATATAGCACTCTTCTGGAAATGAAGGCGCAGTATGCAAATGAGGCCTCTACATTGGTGGATGCCCAAAATAATGTCCGGACTAATTTGTTGACACTTACACAATTGCTTGATTTGCATCCGGCCGATGCTGCTAATCTTGCGGTGGTTAAACCGGCGGAGAATGCCGATACCCTGTATAAAGGTGAAGAGATGAATCTTGTGTATGCAAAAGCCCTTGAGCTTCCTCAGATAAAGGCGGCAGAACTTACTCTGGATAAAAGCAGGCTGGATTTGAAGGTGCAGCAGGCAAGGTTATATCCAAGTATCTCTGCATCTGCCGGATACGGGACTTTCTTTACTGACGGTCAGGGCGGAGCGTTTTTTCCGCAGCTGGACAAAAACAGGCAGCACTCTTTAGGCTTCTCTCTTAATATCCCTGTTTTCAATGGATTGGGCTATCGTACAAATGTTAAGAATGCAAAGCTTGCCGTGGAAAATTCCAGACTGGATTTGGAAATACAGAAACAGAATCTTTATAAAGATGTGCAAACTGCTTATAATGAAGAATATTCTGCGTTGCAGAAAGTTAAGGCGGCTAAAGTTACATTAGAGTCTACTAAAGAATCTTTCACATATACCGAGAATAAGTTTAATGTAGGAGCTTTGAGCGGAACGGATTATAGAGTGGCAAAAGCAAATTTATTTAAGGCTCAATCTGATTTTTTGCAGGCTAAGTATCAGTATTTATTTGAATCTAAGATTCTTGACTTTTACAAAGGCATCCCAATTACCCTATAAATATCGGGATTATTAAAATTGAAAAAATTTTTAAGTATGGATAACAAAGGCAATAATATTAAGAAGGCGGAAGGCGGTAACAAGAAGAAATGGTATTGGATTCTTGCAGCAGTTCTGCTGATTGTAATTCTGGTGGTTGTTAAGAAATGCGGCGGCAGCGGTGAAATGTCTGTTAACGTGCAACAACCTGAGAGACGGAGTATTGTAGAGAGTATCCCGGCAAACGGAAAGATACAGCCGGTGACGGAAGTTAAGATAAGCCCAGATGTTTCCGGTGAAATTATTGAGCTGAATGTCAAGGAGGGAGACAGGATTAAAAAGGGTGACCTTATAATAAAAATCAAGCAGGATATTTATCTGTCTGCGGTTGATCAGGCGCAGGCTTCATTGAATGCGACGCGCGCAGCTTATGAACAGCAGAAAGCACAGGTTGCAAAGTCAACTCAGAACTATGAGAGAAACAAGAAACTATATGCAATGCGCACTATTTCCACCTCTGATTTTGAGGCTGCTACTTCCGAATATAAAGTTGCTTTGCAGCAGTTGAAAGCGGCGCAGTTTAACATTCAAAGTTCAGAGGCGCAGTTAAAGGAGGCACGTGAAAATCTCATAAAGACAACTATTTACGCTCCTATGGACGGGATTGTTTCCAAACTGGAAGTAGAGAAGGGAGAGCGCGTTGTTGGTACTAGTCAAATGGCCGGTACAGAGATGCTTAGGATTGCAAACTTTGAGCAGATGGAGGTTGTGGTAGATGTAAATGAAAATGATATTATAAGACTTCAAAAAGGCGACACTTCCGAGATTTCCGTAGATGCATATCCCGACAGGAAATTCAAGGGAATTGTAACCGAGGTTGCAAACTCTTCAAAGAACAGCGGTACCGTAACATCTTCAAGTACCGCTACAACATTTGAAGTTAAGATTATTATTCTTCCGGAGTCATATCAAGATTTGCTGGCACAGAATCCTACCCCGTTTCGTCCGGGTATGTCTGCCTCGGTTCAAATCCAGACAAGCCGTAAGGATAATGTGTTAACCCTTCCTCTTCAGGCAATTACAACTCGCAATGATATTTCCATGGCTGCCGCTTCTCCTTCCAAAAAAACAAAGGGAGGAAAGAATGCAAGTGGTTCAAAGGTTGCAGCAACCGCCAACATTGCCCCGACACCAACATCGGGAGATGTAACACAGTGGGTTTTTGTGTACAACAAGAAGTCCGGAACCGTCTCGGCAAGAGCTGTAAAGACGGGTCTTCAAGATTTGAATTCAATAGAAATCACAGAAGGAGTCTCAGATACAACGCAAGTTGTAACCGGTCCTTTTGGAGCAATAAGCAAATCTCTTAACAACGGGACAAAAGTTAAAGTGAGCAAAAAGGAAATCTCAGATAAGACTGCGGGGAAGAAGGACGGGGAGGTATCTGTTAGCGTTGGTTAAAATCGGTAAATGAAAAATAGTATCATAATTCTTTTGGAGACTGCAACGGATTCATGTTCAGCTGCCCTGGCAGACGGAGAAAAAGTGATTGCGGAGAAATATGCAAACGTTCCAAAGGCGCACGCAACGCTGCTTGCACGTTTTACAGAGGAAATTCTCAAGGAAAATAATTTAACTGCACAAGATTGTGCGGCGGTCGCAGTGAGCGAGGGGCCGGGCAGCTATACCGGTCTGCGCGTCGGAGCTTCTCTTGCAAAAGGAATTTGCTACGGTGCAAATCTTCCTCTGATTGGAGTTAATACGCTTGCCGTAATTGCACAATGCGCTATTGATAATGAACAGTCCCACAAAGCAATGCAGGGACGTGCAGACGGAGACTATTTGATTGTGCCAATGATAGATGCCGGCCGTATGGAAGTTTACACAGCCTCTTTTAACTCAAAAGGGGATGAGCTTTCTAAGACGGAGTCCAAAATTTTAACTCCTGACAGTTTCTCAAAAGAGCTCTCACACGAGGCCGTCTTGTTTACCGGAAACGGTGCGGGGAAATTTCAGAAAATGCTCATGGCCGCCGAGACGGAGGGCAAATCTGTCGGGAATTTAAAAAATGCGTTTTTCTCTGAGCAGCTTCCTCATGCCGGAGGTCTTAGAATACAGGCCTTTAAGGCATTGCAAAAACAAGACTTCAGAGACAGGGCTTATTTTCAGCCGTTCTACTTAAAAGATTTTATTCCAGGGAAACCCAAGAAACTGCTATAAATGAACAATTTATAGTGTCAGCATAGCCACTTCATCCTTAACCTCTGCAAAGGCATTCTTTAAGAATGGAAATACTTTATCGGAGAAGTTCAGCAGCATGTCAAAGCCGGTACATTGACGCAAATGCTCTGTTGTGCTGATTCCCAGCAATGTAGCGGTATAGTTTACTATGCACGCAAATACGGAGAGAACAAGCAGGACTTTAAACAGACACAAAAAAGCGCCAAGCAATCTGTCCAGCCAGTCAAGCAAAGTAAGTTTGACTGCCCCCCTTAGCGCGTTCCCGACCATGTGGCATATTATGATGATGATTACCAGCAAAAGTATGAAAGTCACAACTTTCATTACCGGGACTGAAATTTTTCCGTCAAAAATTTTATAAAGCTCATCGGAGAACAGCGGAACAATTTTAGCCGCCCCCCATATGCCGAGCAAGATTGCTATTACACCAATAATTTGGTTTGCAAAACCCTTCCAAGCTCCCCAAATGCATGCGGCAATTGCGCAGGCAATGATTATGATGTTGATTGTTGCTCCCATAAGGCAGAGCAAAGATAAATCTTTTTTATAACTTTGCGCCTTAATAATTTAGTGATATTTCATTGTTACAGTGAACTATCGCCTGAGTCTAACAATATCACAAAAATCAGCGACACATGGGTTTTGCGGAGTATAAAAAATTTGACCTTGTAGAAGTTAACAAAGAAATCCTTAAAAAATGGAAGGAGGAACATTGTTTTGAGAACACCCTTAAAGAACGTGAGGGAGCGCCAAAGTTTGTGTTCTTTGAAGGACCTCCGTCTGCTAATGGAATGCCTGGTATTCACCATGTTATGGCGCGTTCCATTAAGGATGCCTATTGTCGTTTTAAGACGCAGACCGGTTACTATGTAAAGAGAAAAGCGGGCTGGGATACTCACGGTCTTCCGGTGGAACTTGGCGTTGAAAAGAAACTTGGCATTACAAAAGAAGACATTGGAAAGTCCATATCTGTAGAGGATTACAATGCAGAGTGCCGCAAGGAAGTTATGAAGTACACCAAGGAGTGGGAACAGCTTACGGAGCAGATAGGGTATTGGGTAGATATGAATAACCCTTACATCACGTATGACAATCGTTACATAGAGACTTTGTGGTATCTGCTTAAAGATTTGTACAACAAAGGGTTACTTTATAAAGGATATACTATTCAACCGTACTCTCCGGCAGCCGGAACGGGCCTTAGCTCTCATGAGCTTAACCAGCCGGGTTGCTACAGAGATGTGAAAGATACAACGGTAACCGTTCAGTTTAAGGTACTTAAAGATGCAAAGTCCGAGCTTTTGTTTAAAGCTCCCGACAGCAATTCTTCTGCTGCGGAAAATGACAATGCAGACTTTAAAGAGGGTGAAGTGTTCTTTATGGCTTGGACCACAACGCCTTGGACTCTTCCGTCCAATGTGGCGCTTTGCGTAGGACCCGGTATTGAATATGTTAGAATAAAGTCATTTAACCCTTATAACGGAAAGCCGGCAATTTATTTAATGGCCAAAGAACTGGTTAATACCTACTTTAATCCTAAGGGTGAAAATGGAGATTTTACCGCATATAAGACGGGCGATAAAATAGTTCCGTTTGAAATTCTCGATGGCGGAAAAACCATAAAGGGCAAAGAACTGCAAGGGATAAAATATGAGCAGCTGATGCCGTTTATAAAGCCTGAGCCAAATACAATGTTTGTGATTGTCGGAGACTTTGTTACAACCACGGATGGTACCGGTATCGTGCATATTGCGCCCACATTTGGTGCGGACGATGACAGAGCCGGAAAGCAAAATAATGTTGCTCCTTTCATGCTTAAAGATAAAGAGGGTGTGTGGAGACCGATGGTTGACAGACAGGGAAAATTCTATAAGCTGGAGGATTTGGATGCTCAGTTTGTTAAAGAAAGAGTAGATGAAAAGGCTTACGGGCAATATGCCGGAAGATATGTAAAGAATGCTTATGATGATTCTCTTCCTGCTGATGCAGAGACGCTTGACGTTGATTTGTGTGTTATGCTAAAGCAAGAGGGAAAGGCCTTCAAGATTGAGAAGCATGTGCACTCATATCCGCATTGCTGGAGAACGGACAAGCCGGTTCTTTATTATCCTCTTGATTCCTGGTTCATTAAGGCTACCGCAGCAAGGGATAAGATGATAGAACTTAACAATACTATCAACTGGAAACCGGAGAGTACCGGTACCGGACGTTTTGGAAAATGGCTGGAGAACCTGCAGGACTGGAACTTAAGCAGAAGCAGATTTTGGGGAACACCGCTTCCTATCTGGAGAACCGATGATAAAAAAGAGGAAAAATGCGTCGGGAGCGCAAAAGAACTTTATGATGAGATAGAGGCATCTGTCAAAGCGGGATTAATGAGCTCTAATCCACTGAAAGAGAGGGGATTTGTGCCTGGTGATTTTTCAGATGAGAATTACAATAAGATAGATTTGCACAAGCCGATAATGGATAACATCATATTGGTATCTCCTTCCGGTAAGCCTATGAAGAGAGAGGCGGACTTGATTGATGTTTGGTTTGATTCCGGTGCAATGCCTTATGCTCAGGAGTGGCTGAAAAATCTTGGCAAACCTGAGTTTGGACAGACCGCAGATTTCATTGCAGAGGGTGTTGATCAGACACGCGGATGGTTCTACACGCTGCATGCAATTCACACCATGGTATCCGGAACACCGGCATTTAAGACGGTGGTTTCCAACGGATTGGTGCTTGACAAGAAAGGGGAGAAAATGAGCAAGAGACTCGGTAACGCAGTTGATCCTTTTAAGGAACTTGATGAATACGGTGCTGACGCGCTTAGGTGGTATATGCTTACAAATGCTCAGCCTTGGGATAATTTAAAATTTGATGAGGCGGGCGTAGATGAGGTGAGAAGAAAATTCTTTGGAACATTATACAACACTTATTCATTCTTTGCTCTTTACGGCAACGTAGATAAATTTGATAATAGCGCTGGGCAAATACCCGTATCCGAAAGACCGGAGATTGACCGTTGGATAATGTCATATCTTAACTCTTTGATAAAAGAGGTTAAGGCATGCTATGAAGATTATGATGTTACCACCGCGGGTAGAAAAATTCAGGATTTTGTCTGTGATCACTTAAGCAATTGGTATGTAAGACTTAACAGAAAGAGATTTTGGGGAGGTACAATGGATGCGGACAAACTGGCTGCATATCAGACGCTTTACTCATGCCTGGAAACCGTGGCAATATTGGGTGCGCCAATCGCTCCGTTTTACATGGAGAGGCTGTTTCTGGATTTGAATGCCGTAACTCACTTCCATAAAGAGAGCTCAGTTCATTCCACAATTATGCCCGATGCCGATGAATCATTGATTGATAAGGATTTGGAAGAGAGGATGGAACTTGCACAGGTTAGTTCTTCTATGGTGCTTGCATTAAGAAGGAAGGCAGAACTTAAAGTTCGTCAGCCCCTTGCAAAGATTATGATACCTGTCATAAATCCAAAAATAAAAGAACAGCTGGAAAAAGTTCAGAAACTTGTGCTTAATGAGGTTAACGTAAAAGAGATAGAGTATATCACCGATACGGAGGGACTAATTACAAAAAAGATAAAGCCTATGTTCAGAACTCTGGGAAAAAAATATGGCAAGCAGATGAAAGATATTTCCGCAGCTTTTACTAATTTTACACAGAAAGAGATTTCAGAGATAGAGAAGAGCGCAGGAGCTGATAAGGCGGGAACTTACACGATGCATCTTGCGAACGGTGATGTTGTTTTGGAGAGTTCTGACTATGAGATAACATCGGAAGATATGCCTGGATGGTTGGTTGCGACTGAGGGTGCTCTTACTGTTGCTCTGGATATAAATGTTACGGAAAGCCTTAAGAAAGAGGGTGTTGCAAGAGAGCTTGTAAACAGAATTCAAAATTTGAGAAAGGATTCTGGTTTTGAGGTCACCGACAGAATATATGTAACTGTCGAGAATAAAAAAGAGATTGCGGAAAGCCTGGAGAAATTCAGTGATTATGTTTGTTCACAAACCCTTGCAAAGAAAATATCTCTTGCGGATGAAATTGCAGGAAGTGCTGATATTGAATGGGATGAGAGCGGCACTATAAAAATAAAAGTTGAAAAGATTAACAATTAATATTTTCTGTTATGGCAACAAAAGCAAAAAAGGTGAAGAAAGCCCCCGCAAAAAAAGCGGCTCCTAAAAAAGTGGCAAAGAAGGCTGCAAGGAAAGTTGCTCCAAAAAAGAGCGCTAAAAAAGTTGCACCTAAAAAGAAAGTTGCAGTAAAGAAGGTTGCTGCAAAGAAACAGGTAAAGAAAGTTGTTAAGAAACCAGTTGTAAAAAAGGCTGCTGCAAAGAAACCTGCTGTAAAGAAATCTGTTGCAAAGAGGCCTGCTGCAAAGAAGTCTGCTGCAAAGAAGTTTGTAAAAAAAGTTGCTCCAAAGAAAGCCTCTCCAAAAAAGAGTGTTAAGAAGCAAGTAAATAAGGAAGTTAAGAAGGCCGTTAAGAAGGCCGCTCCAAAAAAAATTGTAAGTAAGGTTGCTGATAAAAAACAGGTTGCTTTAAAGGCTCCGGTTAAGAAGGTTGCTCCAAAGCAGGCACAACAACCTGCTGTAAAAGCCTCAAAGGTACAGGATGCTCCAAACATCAAGAAGGAAATTAAGATAGACGAGGATGGCAAGGCTCATGTTCAGGAGAGATACAGCGATGCTGACTTGCAGATGTTTAAAGATGTTATTCTTAAAAAGCTTGCTCAGGCTAAAGATGATTATGAGATGTTGCGCGCTGCAATGACCCACAGCACCAGCAATGATATTGAGGATACATCCCCAACATTCAAAGTTTTGGAAGAGGGCGCCACTTCTCTTAGCAAAGAAGAGAGCGGAGAGCTTGCTCAAAGACAATATAAATTTATTCAATCACTTGAGGCTGCTCTTGTAAGAATAGAAAATAAAACTTACGGAATCAGCAGGGTATCAGGCAAATTGATACCCAAGGCAAGATTGCTGCTTGTTCCTCATGCAACTTTGAGCGTGGAGGATAAGAATAAACAATAATTGGCACAATGAGTTTCCGTACTGTATGCGGGGCTGTTGTCATTGTTAAATTTTACGGTCTGCGAAATTTCACTATTTTTGCGGACCGTTTTTGATTAAAGAAATTTTATTATGATATCAGATAGGAATAAGAAGTGGATAATAGCCGGACTTGTTGTAGTACTGCTGGTTATAGATCAGGCGATAAAGTTTTACGTAAAGCTGCACATGATGGTAGGGGAATCCATTCCCATGTTTGGACATTCTCAGTGGGCACAGATACTCTTCATTGAGAATAATGGAATGGCATTTGGAATGCAGCTTGGCGGCGTTGCCGGAAAATTATTCTTAAGCCTGTTCCGCCTTGTCCTGATTGGTCTGATTATCTGGTATATAAATGTGCTGATTACAAAGAGGAAAGCTCCTTGGGGAGTGCTTATAGGCGGTGCGCTTATTTTGATGGGAGCTATCGGGAATATGATAGACAGTACATTCTACGGAAAAATTTTTTCCCAGTCTTCCTACACAAATGTTGCCTCTTTGGTTCCGTTTGGAAATGGTTATGCGCCGCTGCTTTGCGGCAAGGTTGTGGATATGTTCTATTTTCCTGTATATCACACGGTTCTGCCGTCTTGGTTCCCGTTTTGGGGTGGGGAGGATTTTGAATTTTTCCGGCCAATCTTTAACTTCTCTGATGCCTGCATCTCATGCGGCGTGCTGTATCTGATTATTTTCCAGTATCGTTTCTTTTCCGCATCCAAGCCAAAAGAGGAAAGCGCAAAGGAATCTTAATTTTGCAAATGGCAAAAAAACTTTTACATTTGCACTCCCCAAACGAGGAAACTGTTTTTTTGTAGCGGGGTGAGTGAACATATTTTTGGAGAGATGGCAGAGTGGTCGATTGCGGCAGTCTTGAAAACTGTTGAGGTGCAAGCCTCCTGGGGTTCGAATCCCTATCTCTCCGCAGGATTATTGATAAATCAATAGTTTATCTAAAGTGTCCCCGATTTTTGCGAATTGGGGACATTTTATTTTATGCTTTAAAGACAAGCAAGAATGGTATGATGTGATACTTAAAAATATTACAGATTTAGGATGGAATATCAAAAAAAGATATTTGATTAAGATTATTTTTCTTCTATAAGTTCGTTTTGATCATTAAGTATCCATTTTCCCCAACCATTATTAACCATATCTTGTCCTGATGTTGAGCCTATCCCATTTTTGAGCCCATCCCATTTTTAGGACCACGCATTATTAGAAAAATCGGCCTTTTTCGTTTTTAATATATATTCATTTTCCACTTCCTGTGGGGTTCTGCCCTGCAAAGAACTGTGTGGTCGGAACTCGTTGTATTCTCTAATATATGACTCTATTTTACCTTCCGCCTCCTGCAAAGATAAGAACCAATTCGT
>DAIRSJ010000024.1:16253-22799 GCA_036804445.1 Candidatus Egerieousia sp. | reverse complement strand
TCATGGCCTTATAGCATTTTAACAAATTCGTCAAATAAAAATTCCGTATCTGTAGGGCCGCTTGAGGCTTCTGGATGGAACTGCGCGGAGAAGAAAGGCTTTGTTTTGTGTCTGATACCTTCATTTGTTCCGTCATTCATATTCACAAAAAGCGGCTCCCAATCTTTTCCAAGTGTTTTTCCGTCAACGGCATAACCGTGATTCTGAGATGTTACAAAGCATCTGTCGGTACCAACCATTCTAACCGGCTGGTTATGACTTCTGTGCCCGTATTTCAATTTATAAATCTCAGCTCCTCCCGCTTTTGACAATAACTGGTTGCCCATGCATATTCCAAATATGGGCTTGTTGCCCTTCATTGCAACCTTCAGGTGCTCAACGGTTTTCTCGCATAAATCGGGGTTACCGGGGCCATTGGAAATAAAGAGCCCGTCCCACTTCAGCATATTAAAGTCATAATCCCATGGAACCCTTGTTACCTCAATGTCCCTCTTAAGAAGACAGCGGAGAATATTGTTCTTAACTCCGCAATCTACAAGCACAATTTTTTTCTTTCTCCCGCCGTTGTAAGTGGTTACTTCTTTGCAGCTTACAATATCAACTTGATTATCTTTATTGGGGTCATGAATCTTTTCATATTTTTTACATGATGCAGGTACAATTCTTCCAAGCATCGCCCCTTTTTCTCTCAATACTTTTGTAAGTTCCCTTGTATCAATTCCGTATATGCCGGGAACTTTATTTTCCTTAAGCCATGTGTCAAGAGTCTTTACGGAATCCCAATGGCTGAAAGTATTTGAATAGTATGAAATTACAAGTCCGCGAACATGAATCTTGGATGATTCGAATACTTTAGAAATACCGTTCTCCTCTATATCTTTGGGAACGCCATAATTACCTATGATTGGATAAGTTATGCAAAGTATCTGGCCGGAATAGGATGGATCGGTCAAACTTTCAGGGTAGCCGACCATTGCGGTGTTGAATACAACTTCTCCGTCCGAAGGCTGCTCATACCCAAAAGAATAGCCTTGAAATTCAAGGCCATTCTCTAAGACTAATTTTATTTTTTTCTCTGATTGCATCATTGTAACAAAAGAAAGAGTGCTCGTTATTGATTGCGCAAATTTACTTAAATAGCACCTCAAAGCAAAGTTTGTTACACACCTTTTATCAACAAATTAATTGTTACATCACAAACCTGCCGGTTGCCGTCCTCTACAATGCTCTGGCAAAAATTGTCCATAAATCGGCTTTCATGTCTTGCCAGCTTCTCTCCTCGGATGCTGTAATCTCTTGAGTATAATCCTCCAGCAGTTTTATTGCTTCATCCTCTCTTCCCGCTTTAATTAGCTGTTCCGCTCTCTTTTCCAGTTCCGGTGTCTCATCCATCATTTTTTTCTCGTATTGTGCAGCCTTATTGCGTACTATCTCCTTTGTTGCATCCCAGTTAATAGTTGCAATTCTGTTAGTCTCTCTAAATGACCATATTGCAGAGTCGGTTCTATATCTCTTCTGTCCGCAGATGTCAAATCCTTTGGGAAGTTTTGTCTCACCTGCATAAATAGGAATGCGCGGACTTTCGGCAGGATTGTCAAATGCAAAATATGCAACTCCTCCAACTGCATCCGGCAGCCAGTTGCGAAGCCTGATGACATGTGAATATGAGCACTGTATGGCTGCAATGGTTCTGATTCTCGGAGCGCATCCGGGTTTCAGCTGATTAAGAAGAGTTCTCATATTGCTTGGCATAAATGTAGAAACCGGGCAGATAGAGTCCGTGTATTTAACCTCTTTTCCCTCTACCATTTTCTTTCTCTCGACAGGTATTTTTAAGTATTTAACCTGGTCAAAATCAGTTCCGTCATAGGTTTCTCTGTAGAAAGAAAACATCATTTCCGGAGAGACTTTCTTCTCGGGTTTCACAGAGAACGGCATTTCCTCATCTGTGTACTTTAATCCTAAGGAAGGAGCAAGCTTGTTAAGAACAAAATATTCTCTCCACATAAAGTTCTTCTTGTACGTTGTAACCATTGGATAGAACTTGAAAGGGGATTTGCCGTCCCACAGTTTAAGCTCTTTTGTTCTCTCTTTTATATCCTTGGCATACATGAATTTATCTGGATTGTTAAAATCTACTACGCCAATTCTCGGAACATTTCCGTTTATTGCCACTTCATCATCCGGAACCCTTTCCGCAACCCACAATGCTCCCGGTTTTTTACCGCTCTTGCCGGTTCCGTAAATTTCAAATTGCCATGCTTCGTTTTTATCAATAACGGTAAGGCATTCTCCCCAATCTCCAAAGCCGTATTGTTCTGCAAGCGAGCCCATTAATCTAATGGCATCTCTTGCATTGTCACATCTTTGAAGGGCAATTCTTTCCAGCTCTTCAATCAGGAACAAACCGTTGTGATTTACAAGTTCCTCTTTTCCGTCTGTAGTTGACTCTCCCATTGCAAGTTGCTTCTCATTCATGCAGGGATATGCAGTATTCAAATATGAATAAGTATGTTCAACGGCCGGAATAGAGCCCTTTACGGTAACTCCGCGCATATCATAAGGTTCTTCTGTATGGAGAAGTCCCCATTTTATTTCATCCGTTTCGCCTGGTTTTGCCGTCTTTTCCGGTTCCATTGTGACCCATGTGCGGTAGTTGGAATCGCATGAGTGTGAGGTCATTACTGAACCATCCGTGCTGGCTTTTCTTCCTACAAGCATTGCAGTGCAGCCGTCCAAATGTCCCTCCTCATCTCTGTTGTAATAGGGGCTGTCGGGATTTGTTCTGTCATCCGGACTATATGCATACGTGCTCTGTCCTGCTGCATAATTTCCGGCTGCGCTAATGTCGTTGCCGGGGGAATTAAACTTGTATCCCGTGTTATATGGTTGTGAAAAAGAGAGAGTTGCTGTCGCGATAATAATTATTGATGCAAATGCTCCCTTAAGGAAAAAAGAGGAAAGTTTTTTTTTCATATTGAGAATAGAAGTATTAAAAGTTGTTGCATAAATTTAACGAATGCGACACATTAGGCTGACCTAAAACACCGCATTCTTTGCAAAGGTATAGAAAAAGATTAATTTTGGAGCCCGCAAAGCGGGTATAATATAGCGCCTGTTTTTTGCGGAGTGATTTATGTTTATTGGATTGATAATATTAGCTGCCGGCATACTGTTGGGATGGTTGATTAGGAGGAAGTTTCACAAATCTCTAATTCCGGCCATAATGGTAACTGTATGTGTATTGCTCTTTGTAATGGGATTGCGCACAGGTACTAATGAAAATTTGATAAAGAGCATTTCCAACATAGGTCTTATATCCGTGATACTTGTTGTCTTTGCGCTTGGAGGGTCATTGTTTTCTACCAAGCTGTTTACCAAGTGGATGGATGGAGGAAATGGAGCGGAGCAATCCCGGTCTGCCAATACCGTGCAGCATGCTGACGGCGCGGCTCGGCAATCTGAGAGTAACCAGCAGCAGTCTGATAATAAGGGAAGTATGAGGGACAGCTTCATTATAGTAGGAGCATTTATTTTTGGCATCTTGCTGGCAGCCTTCCATATTCTTCCAGATAGCTGGCTTGCTTTAGATTTCTCAATTTATTCCAATTATGTGCTATACTTTCTGTTATTGCTTGTGGGGGTGAATATAGGAATTGACGATACTATTTTTTCAACTGTCAGGCGCTTGAGGGCAAGGGTCTTGTTTACTCCGGTTATTACTTACGGCGGTATGCTGATAGGTTCTGTTATTGCGTTTGCAATCATATATTTATGCCGCTTGGGTGTTGGCGGTGCAACTGCTGCCGGTGCGGGACATTTTTCTTTTTTGAACGCAATCACAATTAACTCAGGTCTGGGATATTACTCATTGACAGGCATTATGGTAAGCGAGGCATGGGGCGCTGAAATGGGTTCCATTGCACTGCTTGCAAACTTGTTGAGAGAATTCATCACAATTCTTTGCGGACCGCTGATTCACAAATACTTTGGCAAGTACGCCATTACTTCCGCCGGAGGTGCGACAATCACAGACACAACGCTTCCGATCATGCTTAAGAATGACGGCAATGCAATGTTCCCCGTTGCAATTTATTCAGGACTGGTCTTTAACGTTGCCGTTCCGATTTTGCTTGCCGTGCTGCTGAGTTTGTGAAATTTTTAAGATTGCCGAGCCACAACCTTGCAAAAATTATTGATTTCCGTGAAGTTGAAAATCATCGCTCAGAGCGTATCTTTCCGAGATTTATGTTGAACTGTTGATTAGGATTCAGAGATAATTTTAATCAAGGCATTGATGGCTTGGTCTTCCGGAACAGATTTAAGTACAGGCGTTTTGCCTTTGTATATTGTCACTTTGTGTCCGCCCTGTCCGACGTAGCCGTAATCCGCGTCCGCCATCTCGCCCGGTCCATTAACTATGCAGCCCATCACGGCAATTTTCAACCCTTTCATGTGCGCTGTTCTGCGTTTAACCTCATTGAATGTCTGTTCAAGATTGTATTGGGTGCGTCCGCATCCCGGGCATGCAATGTACTCCGGATGAGTGAATTTGCGGCGTGCCGCTTGCATTAGGTTCTCTTTGAATTCTACAAGTCTGTCATCTGAGAATATTTTTTTCATCTCGACAGATACCTGTTCTTCAGTATCATTACTTTCATGGTCACTGCTATGTTCATTTGTATGTTCGCATTCATGGTCATGATTGTGTGCATGTGAAAAATTTGGAACTGCGTCAAAATCATCAATTTGTTTGTCAAGCAAAAGCGGACCAAATAAACATGATGCTTTAATAATGAATTCATTCCACGCATCTTGAGACCGGCTGTCGGTGTTGCCGCAGGGTGCTGAATTTACTGAGATTATGGCTTCCGGTTTTGATGATCCGCTGCGGATTTGAGCTATTACGCTATCCAGCAAAATTTCATTTTCTCCGCTTTCAAAGAAATTTGCTATTGTATGTCCGGCAGGAATTTCATTTACGGGATTCTCTGTTAATGAGACTCTTATGGTATCACCTATGCCGTCTTTTAGAAGCGCTCCAATTCCAACGGCAGATTTTATCCTTCCCTGGTCTCCGTTTCCGGCCTCTGTAACTCCAAGATGCAGAGGAAACAACATGCCGTCTTTTTGCATGGCTTTATGTAAAAGTCTGTATGCTTCTGTCATTACAACAGTATTGCTGGCCTTTAGTGAAACAACGACATTGTAAAAATCATTTTCTTTACACATTGAAAGCCACTGCATTACGGCCTCCTTCATCCCAAGGGGAGTATTGCCGTATTTGTTTACAATCTCTTCTCCAAGTGAGCCATGGTTGAGTCCGATGCGTACTGCGGTATTATTTTCTTTGCATATTTCCAGGAATTTCTTGAACTGGACTGCAGCATCTTTATGCACTTGCGCAAAATTTCCGGGGTTAATTCTCACTTTATCAGCTACTTTTGCTGCTGCAAGCGCAACATCTGAATTGAAGTGCACATCAGCAACCAGAGGAATGTCAATGCCGGCGGCATGAAGTTGCTTTTTTATAACCTGCAGAGCACTAACTTCATCTATGCCCTGAGTGGTTAGTCTTATCATTTGAGCTCCGGCTGCAGCCATGTCTTTACATTGTGCAATAGAGGCCTCAATGTCTTGAGTATGAGTATTACACATTGTCTGCACAACAATAGGGGAGTTGCCGCCAATTACAAGATTTTTAACTTTTACACTCAATTTATTCATGATAAAACTTTCATTTTTTTGCAGGTGCAAGCTCAATTGACGGTGCGTGTTTTGTTTTCTTGCTGTAGGAATTTCTGCTTCCGTACGGTTTTCCTATCCTGTAGAACAGTCCGACTGTGAAAACAAGCTGGGTCGGATGGGTAGATACCCACGTGTCCGTGTAGAATGCTTTTTGGTCAAACAGGTTATTTAAAGAGTATTTGTAGTTGACTTCAAAGTGTATCTCCACAGGTTTGAATATTAGTGCAATGCCTCCGCCAACTATCAATCCGTATCCGAATTTTCTATATGTAGTTGAGATACTGTCCGGAACAACAGAGGTGAAAGATGTGGAAGTTGTGTATGAGCCGAATGCTCCGACATTTGCCAGAATTCTCATCTTCCAAAAATCTACTCTGAATTGTGAAACAAACGGTATTTCTATGCATTGGTATCTCTCTTTGCCCGTTATTGCTTTTCTGTTTTTGACGGTATCCGGTTCTGTATACTTCATTGATTTATAGCCTTTTTCTGTGTATTGTAATCCGGTCTCAATGCCAAATAGGGGAATGGAGTTCCACAGCGAATGGTAGTATATATAGTAGATACCAAAATTTTTTGCAGATGTAAGAGCCTTATGGTCAATTGCCTGACTGAATGAAACGTCATTAAGAGAATATCCGGCTTTCACTCCTATTAAATGCTGGAACAGACTGGAGCTGTCTTTAACTTTTCTCACAGGTGAAGCATCTCTGAAGGAGTTTTCATCAAATTCTTTCATAATATCCGTAGTGTCAACAACTTTCACTTGCGCGTTGACGGAATTTGCAGTCAGTGCCA
>DAIRSJ010000024.1:14717-16153 GCA_036804445.1 Candidatus Egerieousia sp. | reverse complement strand
ATATCCATGAATATTCCCTTTGGAATAGTGATTTCATAATCATTTCCAACTTTATACGGTTCTTCCGCCTGTAAGGTGTAGTGCAACAGATTTGTGGAATCTTTTGTGAATGTAAACTTTGCGGCTGTTGTTATTTTTCTCGGGGTTGTACTGGTAAACCTTATTTTGTTTATGTCGCTCTTAATCAGAGGTGCCGGGAAGGTGAATGAATAGCCTTCACTTTCAACCGTTTCCGGTTTTACTTCCATTGTCATGTTAAGCAAATCTTTCCTCTCCTCTTTTTGTTTTCCCAATGCATTATTCTTGTTGCCCCTCTGTGAATTCTGACCGCGCTTGTTGTTCTGACTATTGCCGTTTTTATTTTTTCCGTCAGTTCTAAAGGCGTCTGAACCGTATTTGTTTTTATTTGCATCTGTCTTTTTCTTCTCTTTAACCAACGCAAGCTTAAGAGTCTCGCCTGCAGGTTTTAATTGGCCTAAAGTATCTGTTTTATAATAGTTTATCCTCAGCGACAGTGTATCCGCCATTCTCCTTCTGTCGTTAATCCAGAAACAAAGGGAGTCTTCCGTTACGTTAAATTGTTTAATTAGTTTATCGTTGTAGATACCCTTAATTGAGAAAGAGTCTATTTGGACCTTTTCTGCATTAAATTTTACAAAGCCGGCCCTTTCGGCGGTTCTGCCGTAATTTGAAATGTACTGATTCTTAGATATTTCTTTAAATAAATATATGTCCGTTTCACTTGGTCTGCTTAAACATCCCAGCGTATCTTTCATTTTCATTTGCGCTATTTGAGGCATTCCCTTCCTTGCAGCAAGTTTTGGCGTAATTGTACTGTCGCAGAATCCGACAAGTTCAGAACCGGCGTCATACAAGCTGTTGTTATTGGCGTCTTTATAGGCATATATAGTATAAGGCGCTCTCTTTAAGCCGCGCAGGCAGAAGTATCCCCATTCATCGGTTTTAGCCATTGCAACAGGCATCTCATTCATGACCGATGAGTCCCTGGGATTTACATAAGCTCCTATAGTGATTCCCTTTTGAGGAAGCAGGGTCTCATAATCCATTACAGTCCCGCTGATTATGAGGGAATCAATAGATTTACCCGTAGAGAAAGTATATACGTAATTTGGAAAAGGATTGTTTTCATTTACGTCCAGTATGGCGTTGCCAAAGTTTATAGTGTAAGTCTGATTTGCCTTAAGACTATCCGGAAATGAAACCATTACTCCTTTCTTTTTGATTTTTATAGTTGGACGCTTCTTAAGAGGAGGAGAGAAAATCACTTCATTATTAGCGTCTTTCAGCTGTACATACTCATTGAAATTAATAAGAATTTTCCCTTTGGAAATAGGAAAATTTGTTAGTGCCGTATCCGGTATTCTTCCAACTATTACAGGAGGAAGGGTATCCTTCGGTCCTCCCGTAGGGCCTTG
>DAIRSJ010000024.1:2041-14617 GCA_036804445.1 Candidatus Egerieousia sp. | reverse complement strand
CCGTCGTGAGTTTCAAAAAATATCTTTCTGATATTCACCGACAGTACATTGGTGATATACTTGGTGATGTCAGCTACAATTCCTATTCTGTCAATCCCTCTAATTTCCATTCTCGCAAGGAAAGACAGTATGGTGTGCTTTGTCCATTTTGCATTTATAATTTTGCCACCCTCTTTTGTGGCAAGCGCCATTGCAATAGGACAAACTTTTTTGTGGATGATAACTTCATTATGCTCATTTAAAAAGCCTATGATAGGATCTCCGGGAATAGGGTTGCAACAGTCGGCCACCTTGTAGGATAGCGTTTTATCGTCCGGATTCTCTTTTAAAAGATAATCTTTTCTCTTATCAATTTCTATGCTTTTTTCAGTATCGTCATCTTGTTCCTCTGCGTTTTTTGCTTTCTCCTGCTTTTCAACATCGTCAAATTGCAAGTTCCAATATTTGACAAATTTGTTCTCCCTGTTTTTCCTTAAGATATTATCCAGATTTTTTAAGTCTATAAGTCCGGCTCCGATTTTACTGTACAGTTCATCCTTGTTATTAAGGTGATATTCATCTATAAGTTTCTTTATGGCCCTTGTCTGCTGTTTAATACCTAATTGCGCAAGTGCTTTGTCCAGAGTCTCTTGCCCGTCTTTAATGGCATTCTTTGTATCGGATTTAAGCGCGTCATAGATGAGTGTTCTGGCCTTTGTAGTCTTTGCAAAATCCAGCCATTCTCTTTGTGGCTTCTGAGATGCAGCGGTAATAATTTCTACCTGGTCTCCGTTCTGCAGCACATAGGAAATAGGAACTAATTTAAGATTTACTTTTGCTGCAAGTGCTTTGTTACCAACTTGAGAGTGAATGTAATACGCAAAGTCTAATGCTGTAGCTCCTTTTGGAAGTCTCTTAGATTCTCCCTTTGGAGTAAAGACATAAATTTCTTTGGAAAGCAGGCCTGCATGAAAATGGTCCAAAAAGTCCAGCGCGTTCACATCCGGATTTTCCAGGACCTCTCTTACCATATTTAACCAGTTGTCCATATCTTTCTCTTCGTTGCCGGAAAACTTGTCGCCTTTATAACTCCAATGAGCGGCTACTCCTTTCTCTGCAACGGCATCCATCCGTACTGTCCTTATCTGAACTTCAATCCATCCGCCCTGCTGGCTCATAAGTGTACAGTGGAGAGCTTCATAACCATTTGATTTTGGGGTGCTTACCCAATCTCTGATTCTATCCGTGTTAGATACATAATCTTCTGAAATCAAAGAGTAAATATCCCAGCACTGTTTTCTCTCGGAACTTCCTTTCTTTGATTCAAAAATTATTCTTACGGCAAACAGGTCAAAAATCTCACCAAACGGAACTCCTTTGGTTTGCATTTTTCTCCAAATGGAGTAGGGGGTTTTAATCCTCTTAGTTATGGTAAACTTATATCCCGCCTTCTTAAGAATTTTGGAGATGGGTTCAATAAAGTTGTCAATAGCAACTCCCTTTTCTTCAGTAAATTCCGCCAGTTTCTTGTTTATCTTGTCATACTCCTCCGGCTGTCTGTACTTAAGCCAGATGTTCTCCATCTCTGATTTGATGCTGTAAAGCCCAAGCCGGTGAGCAAGAGGTATGAAGATGTACATTGTTTCGCTCAAAATCTTATCTTTTTTCCTCTCCGGCATGGAATCTATTGTTCTTAGATTATGCAATCTGTCGGCGAGTTTAATAAGTATTACTCTTACATCATCATTCAGCGTAAGCAAAATTCTCTTGAAGTTTTCCGCCTGCAAAGATTTTTGCTGCATTCCAAAGTCATCGTAAATTGAACCCTCTTTTTCCGTACCATCCTCACTCTGAGAATGTTTGTAGTCCATTGCGGATTTTATTTTTGTAAGACCGTCCACAAGAGATGCTATCTTTGGGCCGAACAAACGTTCTATGTCCTCAAGCGTATATTCTGTGTCTTCAACAATATCATGCAAGAGCGCGGTTACTATGGATTTATATCCAAGTCCGATCTCTTGTACAACAATTTTTGCAACAGCAATAGGGTGAATGATATACGGTTCACCGGAACGACGCCTCACGCCCTTGTGCGCTTCATTGGCAAACTCAAAAGCCTTTATAACTCCTTCATATTCATCCTGATTTGCACATCGCTTTAAAGCGGCAAGTCTCAAAGACTCAAATTCTCTTTGTATAAGGGCATTATCCTCTTTTGTAAATTCAGACATCCTAATTAGTTTTATTTTCTATTGTGGCTGCGGTATTTTTTGTGTCTTTATCGTAACCCGACTCTACATTCTCAAAAGCATGAGCAATTTCAGCTCCAATCAAAACAATTGTCCAGCTCACATTTAGCCATACAAGAAACAGCGGGAATGCCGCAAATGCTCCGTAAACTGCATTTAACCTTGTGACCATCAACTGAGTACCGGTGTATAAAAACTGAACAATAACAAACGCCAGTGCTGTAATAACCGATGAATTAAAAGCGGCGCGGAAACTGACCTTTATGTTTGGAATGTATTTATTGACAATTGTAAATGCCAATACGCTTGTAACATAGTATGCCAGCCATTGCACAAACGCACTGATGGTTTTGAAGTGCCATATTTTAACCCCATAGTTTCCAAGCGCATTGTTCAAGAATACCATGACGCTTAAAAACAGAATAATCAGAAATGGAGAAATTATCAGGAAACCAATATAATACAATATATTTCTTGCAAAAGAGCGAGATTTCTTTACCTCCCAGATATCATTAAAATCTCTCTGTATGTTAAAGATAAGCCAGATTATTGTCCACACAAAAAACAGGAAGCTTATTCCGCCGAAGATTCCGTTTTGCCCGCTCTTTATAATATTGTTTGCAAAGTTGAGCAGCATGTCCACGATTTTTGTGTCTCCGACAAATGTTTGATAAATAACATATTCCAGATGCTTCTCCATGCCAAAGCCGCCTGTGATAAAGAACGCTACCGCCACAAACGGCACCAGAGCCATCACAGAAAAGAAACTTAAAGAGACGGAGTAAAGCCCAAGCCTTACCTTGCCAAGATTTTTAACAGTCACAAGTACAACCTTGACATGCCTGTAAAAACGTTTCTTTATGCCGCTTAAATCCTTGATATTCAGGTTCCAAATATCAACCGTGATAAATTGCATAAAACTCTTGTAGCTCCTTTGAAGAGCGGCGGATTTCTCTTTGAATACCTGACCAATCTCCTTAAAGAAGCCTTTGAAGGTGCTTTTTCTTCTCTTTGTTGCTCTGTATGAATTATTCTTTAGCACTTTTTTATCTCGACAGTTTTGCAGTTATTATATTTACCGTCCGTTAATTTTTTTCATAAATCTCACAGGATCAATAATATACCTTGTATGTGCGCCGCTTCCTATTTCTCCTTTCTCATCTCCGGCAGAGACGGAAAACACAACTCTGTTTCCGTCAACTTTTTCCACCTTTGCTATAGAATACACTTTAGCTCCGACACCGCATGCTCTGGTATGCTTTATATCCATTTCGGTGCCAACGCTATCCAGTCCGAGAGGAGACTCCTTAAGCAGTAAAAACGCAGACTCTTCCATAAGAGCAATCATAGCGGGAGTAGAGAAAACCTCCTGTCCTCCGGTCTTATACGCCGCAGCAGTGTCTTTATCCGTTACAATTTTCTCGCTCCTGCGAGACATTCCAATTTTAATTTCCATATGTCAAAAATTACGTTGTACTATTTTACAGTAATCTGCAGTATTTAATAATAAGCTGTTATTTAAGTGCGGCTGAATATGCCTTTACAAATGCATCAATTTGGGACTCCACTTTTTCCGGTGTCGGATCTCCAAATGTTTCAACCGCAGGTTCTATCGGCGCTATCTTGCTCTCCTCCGCAAATTTCTTTAAATCTCTTACGCCTGCGCCGTTCCATGATGATGTGCCAAATAATCCAACCACTTTATTTTTCTGAGCTGTTATTTTTATTTCATTGCACAAGTGGTGCATTGCCGGATGCATTACTCCGTTGTATGCGCATGTTCCCAGAATATATCCTTTGTATTTCTGTATATCACTAAGTATAAAGGATATATTTGTGTTTGATACATTGTACGTAATGATATTTTTCACCCCGGCATCGCAAAGTTTCTGGCCTATCATATCTGCCAAAGTCTCTGTGTGTCCGTACATTGTAGCAAAAGCAATTACAACGCCTTCTTCAGCTTTAAACTCAGCCCAGTCTTTAAACAGACCGACAACCTTCATTGGGTTTTTCTTCCATACAACTCCGTGAGAAGGTGCAATTACATTGATAGGGACACTGTCTAATTTTGCCAATGCCTTCAAGACCATTGTACTGTACTTGCACACAATGTTTGAATAATACCTGCGCATATCGTCAAGATATACCTTATCCCAGTCATAATCGCCGTCAAAAATTCCGCCGTCCAAAGCGCCGTACCCTCCAAAAGCGTCGCAGGTAAAAATTACCTGATCTTTAACATCATACGTCACCATAGTCTCCGGCCAGTGAACCCAAGGAATATAGATAAACTTTAGAGTGCTCTGACCTATAGGTATTTCCTCACCGTCGGCAACCATTTTAAATCTATCCTCCCCAATTCCGAAATAATCATTTATCATCTTCTTAGTCTGCACATTGCCAATGACTTTGCAATCCGGGTACATGTTCATTATCACTCCAATCATTCCTGCATGGTCCGGTTCCATGTGATTTACGGCAATGTAATCTAACGGTTTACCTCCAAGTACTTTTTTGATTTTTGCAATATATTCATTATCAGAACCGTATTTAACCGTATCAACAAGAACAGTTTTATTGTCATTTATCAAATAAGAATTGTATGCCATTCCGTGCGGAAGAGACCAGTTATTCTCAAAAAGGGACGTTTTTCTGTCATTAACTCCAATGTAACTAATTCGATCTGTTATATTTACAATTTTCATGTTTATTTAAAATATATATATGTTCTATTTATAATCATGTCTATTAAGATTTATTTAAGGCAACATCAGGCTTGCCATTAAAATAATGTCTTATCTTTTTCATTTTCTTTATTTGGTTTTCCTGTTTCCGCTTCCTTTTCCGATGCTGCAATTTTATAAAAATCCTCCTCTGAAATAACAGGAATTCCCAGTTTTTCAGCCTTTTTAATTTTTGCATCCCCGGCTTTTTCACCCGCAACAAGATAGGAAGTATTTCCCGTAACCGAGCTTCCGACCTTCCCGCCGTGTGCTTCTATGTACTGTTTCATGGTCTCCCTTGGAACAGAATAGTTACCGGTAATCATAATAGTCTTTCCCTGCAATATATTGGAAACCACCTTAATATCAGATGCTCCAATTTCAAATTGCAGTCCGGCTTCTTTAAGTTTTTCTATTGTATTCAGATGTATTGGCTCTTTAAAATACCCTATGATGGAATCTGCAAGCGCTTTTCCGACATCCTCCGTCTCCAACAGTTCCTCTCTTGTGGCGTTTTTAAGACCCTCTATGCTTTTAAATCTGGCGGCCAGACTTTTTGCCGTTGTCTCCCCGATGAATCTTATTCCCAGACCAAACAACACCTTTCCAAAAGGAACGCTTTTGCTCTTTTCAAGTGATGTTTTAAAGTTCGCGACAGATTTTTCTTTCCATTTGTCCAGGGATAACAACTGAAAATCAGTCAAATTGTACAAGTCCTCCAATTCTTTGATATATCCCTTTGTAAACAGCTGATGGATGGTAGCCTCACCGGCATTGATATTCAATGCTTTGCGTCCGATAAAATGTATGAATTTACCCTCAATCTGCGGGGTACAATTGTCTGAATTGGGGCAGAAAAATTTGGCCTCATCTTCATCTCTCACCAAAGATGTTCCGCAGACCGGACATACTGCAGGGAATATGGCCGGCTGTGCGTTAACAGCTCTTTTTGAGAGCTCTACGCCGGTTATTTTTGGAATAATTTCTCCGCCCTTTTCTACATATACGTAGTCACCGTAGTGAATATCAAGCAATTTCATCTGGTCTGCATTATGCAAAGTGGCGCGCTTGACAACGGTTCCGCTCAATTGCACCGGTTCCAGATTTGCAACCGGAGTCACGGCTCCCGTTCTTCCAACTTGATAATCAATGGATATCAACTGTGTCAAAGCCTGCTCTGGTTTAAATTTATAGGCCACGGCCCACCTTGGAATCTTTGCCGTATACCCAAGTCCCTTTTGCAAAGCAAACTGATTCACCTTAACAACCATGCCATCTGTCGGAAACGGCAAAGTTTTTCTCTTGTCGTCCCAGCTTTGAATGTATTCTGTAACTTCTTCTATATTAGAGCATTCTTTTGCATATTCGGATGTAGGAAGCCCCCATGATGCAGCACATTCAATTGCCTTTGTGTGAGTAGGAACATTAAATTCTTCTGCAATAAGGTGATATAGAATACATTCAAGACATCTGCCGGAAACCTGAGAGGGCTCAATCAATTTAAGTGAACCTGCGGCTGCATTGCGGGGATTTGCAAATTCCTGCTCCTCATTTAGTTCCCTCTCATAATTCAATTTGTCAAAAGCATCATACGGCATATAAATCTCTCCCCTTATTTCAAATTCAGCCGGATAACCGCTGCCCGGCCTCAGGTGTTGAGGTATGGAGGGGATATGTTTTGCATTTTCAGTAACATCGTCGCCGACAGCTCCGTCTCCTCGCGTTAGAGCACGCTTTAGCGCACCGTCTTTATAGTACAGGTTAATTCCGGTACCGTCAAATTTTAGTTCACATGAATATGAGTATGGCTGGTCCGTAAACTTTCTAATTCTCTGATCAAAATCTTTAAGCTCTCCAATGTTGTATGTATTTGCCAGTGACAGCATAGGGTGTTTATGAGGAAATTGTCTGAAGTGATTTTTGCCGTCCGGAGCTTCTGAATTGTTACTTTTTTCCGGTTTTATCTCATCCGGCGTTTCCAGATCGCTACCTACTTTCTGGGTAGGGGAATCCGGTATAATGAATTCAGGGTAAAGCTTTTCCAACTGAGCAAGATCTCGCATTAATATATCAAACTCATAATCGGAAATGGTGGGGTTATTCAGCACATAATAGTTATGATTGTGCCGGTTCAACTCATTCCTGAGAGCTTCTATGCGGTCTTTTGCTTCCTTTTTGTTCATCAAGACAAATTTAACCTCCAAATTTACCATATTTTGATAATAAATCATAAATTTGCGCCCGATTTAGAGGAGATATTTATATGCAAAAATCAATTGTTATTCTAACAGGAGGAGGTCCTGCGCCGGGAATGAACACGGTGGTCGGGACTATTACTAAAGTATTTTTAAGAAACGGTTACAGAGTGCTTGGACTTAACGGAGGTTACAAAGGTTTGTTCTCTCCCGATCCAAATTTTGAAGAGCTGGATTTTTTCTTGGCCGATTCTATATTTAACAGAGGGGGCTCTCATCTGGTAATGAGCAGGTTTAAGCCTACACAGGATGATTTTGATAAGAATTTTAATTTAAAATTTTTCCAAGACAACAATATAAAATTGTTGGTAACAATTGGCGGTGACGATACCGCATCTACCGCAAACAGAATTGCAAAATTTCTTCATGATAAGGATTATCATATAGCAAATATCCACGTTCCCAAGACTATTGATAATGACCTTCCTCTTCCCCAGAATATTGCAACATTCGGATATCAGTCTGCAAAAGGCGAGGGAACTACCATCGGAGCAACTATTTACGAGGATGCAAGAACAAATCACACTTGGTTTGTAGTCTCCGCAATGGGGCGTTCAGCCGGTCACCTTGCACTTTCAATCGGATATACAAATCATTATCCTATGATTGTAATCCCGGAGATGTTCAATAAGACCAATATTACAGGAGAGAAAATTATAAACATGGCCGTTTCCGCAATTATAAAGAGAAAAATTCTTGGGATTGACTATGGTGCAATTATAATTTCAGAGGGTGTGTTTGAGGAACTTTCCAGTGAGGAACTGCAGTCTTACGGAGTCAAATTTACGTATGACCAGCATGGGCATCCGGAACTTGGTAAAGTGTCTAAGGCTCAGATGTTCAATGATATGCTTGAAACACGCTTGAAACAGCTGGGGCTGGATATTAAGTCCCGTCCCGTTGAGATTGGATATGAAGTAAGGTGTATTACGCCTCATGCGTATGACCTGGTATATTGTACGGAGCTTGGAATGGGTGTGTACAAATTGTTTACAGAGGGCATTACGGGATGTATGGTTTATATGGATTTGAATGGTAATGTCAAATCTCTGTATCTGAAGGATATGCAGGATCCGGTAACCGGAAAAATTCCTCCAAGAGGAGTTAATATCCATCAGGATAAAGTAAGGATGATATTTGAATTAATTATGCATTATATCACCCCGGATGATTATGAAGCCGCAAAGAAGTATGTTAAAGACCCTGAAACTTACGACTTTAAGAAAATCCTTAATTGGTAATAAATAAACAAATATGAGAGTGCACGTCCGATAACGGGCGTGCATTTTTTATAATTGAGATGAAACCGATAATTTATCAAATGCTTTTGCGTGTCTTTGGCAATAAAAGGCAGGACAATATTCCGGACGGAGGGTTTGCAACCAATGGAAGCGGAAAGTTCAGCAGTGTAAATGAACAGGTTCTTTGGCATCTTAAATCATTGAGCGTAAGTCATGTGTATTTTACCGGAATTATTCGCAGCGCAACTAAAACGGATTTCACTCAGTACGGAATTCCACGCAATTCTGACGCTGTAGTAAAGGGACGCGCAGGCTCCCCGTTTGCCATAACGGATTATTATGATGTTAGTCCGGCTCTTGCAGATAAAGTTCCCGACAGGTTTGATGAGTTTGAAACAATGCTGCAGCGCGTTCATTCAGTGGGTATTAAGGCTATTATTGATTTTGTGCCCAATCATGTTTCCAGAGAGTACAGAACATTGTATAAGGGTGCAGGTGATAACGCTGTTAATTCTGCCGCCGCGGATGAGAATAGTTTGATAGCAAAATTTGGAGAGGGCGACAAAAACTCAGTGGCATTTGATTCGCAAAACAATTTTTATTATCTGACGGGTCAGGAACTTAAGATTGGAGAGTACGTTGAGAATCCGGCCAGAGCAACCGGAAATGACTGTTTTACAGCGGCTCCATCACACAACGATTGGTATGAAACCGTAAAATTAAATTACGGAGTTGATTATATGAATGTTGCAAATCGTGGTGAGAATCAGGAACCGTCATATGAATTTAACGGACATAAATGTTATTTTAATCCGGTGCCCAAAACATGGAGGATGATGTATAATGTGTTGGATTTCTGGTGTTCCAAGGGTGTGGACGGATTCCGTTGCGATATGGCTGAGATGGTGCCGGCGGGATTCTGGAAATGGGCTGTCGGGAAAATAAAAGAGAAATACCCTGATGTGATATTTATGGCGGAGTCTTACAACCCTATGCAGTACAGTGTATTGGTTGAATGCGGATTTGATATGCTGTATGACAAGGTCGGGCTTTATGACAAATTGAAAAGCATCTCACGGGGAGGGGCTGCGGCGCATGAAATCACGACGTGCTGGCAAAACCTTTATGCAATAAAACTGCAAGGTGGTGGTAATGAACGGATAGAGCAACGTGATTTTAGCATTCAGGATAGAATGTTGAATTTTTTGGAGAATCATGATGAACAGAGGATAGCGTCCGATTTTAATCTAGGAGGGACCGGAGCGGGCAACTGCTGTCATGACGCAAATGAAGCCGGTTTTAGAGCGTTGCCGGAACTGGTTGTGAGTATGATGCTTAACAGGTCACCGTTTATGCTATATTTTGGACAGGAATTTGGAGAGCGCGGAATGGGGTGTGAAGGTTACAGCGGCTTGGACGGGAAAACCTCAATATTTGATTATTGCAGTGCTCCAAGTGTTGCAAGATTTTTAAATAATGAGTTGCATTCAGAAGAGCAGAACCTATTTGCGGAGTATGTAAAGCTCTTACATATAGCTGCTTCAGAGAAGGCAATCTCCTGCGGCGATATGTTTGATTTGGAGTATGCAAATTGTGGCGGCACAGATGTTTCTGCAGAAGGAGGCATTTTTAATCCCGACAGGAACTTTGTATTTGCACGCAGATTTGTTTCATCGGATCTATCATCGTCGCTAATTTTTATTGCGGTAGATTTCACTCAAAGTGTTAAAACCCTGAATGTGGTTTTGCCTGCGCATCTGTTTGACTTCTGGAATATTGCGGAGATTGGTGCTATTGAGGCAAAAGATTTGCTTTCCGGAAAATCTATGCATCTGGCCCTGCGTAAAGATGCCGCCGTTTCCATGCCGCTCAACCGCTACGGCGTAGGTATTATCAAAATTCTTATTTGATACCAAGGCTCAAAAAAAAAGCGACAGAAATGTCGCTTTTTTTGAGCCAGCTCGGAGAGTCGAACTCCGGACCTACGCGTTACGAATGCGTCGCTCTAGCCATCTGAGCTAAGCTGGCAAAATCTGCCTGCCAACAGGCCGGCAGTAAATCTTTTTAGTTGTTACCTGCAACCAATGCCCCCAATGCTGCAAATCCAACGCAACTTACAACGCAAACAAAAATGATAATTCCAATTAACCACCAAATCAAGGTAGCCTTTGCCCAATTCTCTCTCTCATCTTTGTTTCCGCCAAATGCCCATACAAACGGCATAATAATGTTTACCAGCGGAATACACATAAGGAACAATGTCAGCACCCATTGTCCTACCGTTAGTTTTTCTTTAGGCTGATTCATCTGAGGTGCAACCGGCCGTGTCCTAGGTTGCTCGGCAACCTTAGGCTCTTGTCCTTCAATTATTTCCATATAGTTAAGTTTAAATGTTTTAACATCCTTCTCCTTTGCCACCTTCTTGCTTACAATCTCCATATTGTTAAGTTTAAAAGTTTCATCAAGTACTCCCGCTATATTTTCTTACTTTTGCACTGCGTCTGAATCAGAGATGCAAAAGTAGTAAATTTTTTTATGTCATCCATATAGTTTTATGCCAACAGTAATTCCAACAGAACTTGGAACGGAGAAAATTTCCAAGTTGCTCAAGCAATATGCAATTCCCGCCATTATAGCAATGACTGCCTCATCCTTATATAATATGTGCGACAGCATTTTTATTGGGCAGGGTGTTGGACCTTATGCTATTGCAGGTCTGGCTATTACGTTCCCGCTTATGAATCTGAGCGCCGCTTGCGGAACGCTTGTCGGAGTTGGCGCTTCTACAATTATTTCAGTTTTGCTCGGACAGAAAAACTACAAAGTGGCACAGAAGGTCCTTGGCAATTCTGTTGTTCTTAACATAATGGTAGGACTCTTGTTTTCCGTTTTTTGCATTACATTTTTAAAACCAATTCTTTTCTTTTTTGGAGCGAGCCCAAATACAATGCCTTACGCGTATGATTATATGTTTATCATATTGCTTGGCAGTATTGTGACCAATCTGTATTTTGGAATGAACAATATTGTGCGCGTAATGGGACTTCCTAAAAAGGCAATGGGCGCAACAATTTTTACAGTCGTAATTAATTCAATATTAGATCCCATATTCATTTTTGTTTTTCACTGGGGAGTCAGAGGTGCAGCTACAGCCACAGTGCTTTCTCAATTTTTGGCAATGCTTTACGTCTTTTATCTTGCGTCTGACAAAAACCGTATAATTCATTTAAAAAAAGGAATATACAGGCTTGAGGCAAAAATAATAAAAAAGACATTTTCAATAGGTATGTCTCCGTTTTTAATGAATGCCGCCTCTTGTTTTATTGTTCTGTTTCTAAATCAACAGCTTAAGAGATATGGCGGTGATATGGCAATAGGGGCGTTTGGTATTGTAAACAGGATGAGTTTTTTGTTTATAATGGTTGTTATGGGGTTAAACCAGGGAATGCAACCAATTGCAGGTTATAATTTTGGAGCAAATAAACCGCAGAGAGTCAGTAAAGTACTAAGAACGACAATTCTGCTTGCTACTGCTGTCACTTCATTTGGTTTTGTAATCGGGGAGTTGTTTCCAAGGCAGCTTGCATTTATTTTTACTACGGACCCTGAACTTATAAGGCAAGCCGTCATTGGTCTGAGGATAACCTTTATAAGTTTTCCAATCATTGGTTTTCAGATGGTTACTGCATATTTTTTTCAAAGCATAGGATTGGCAAAGAAGGCTGTTTTTCTCTCTTTGTCCAGACAGGTTTTATTCTTGCTGCCGCTGCTTTTCTTAATGCCGACTATTTGGGGAATACACGGAGTTTGGTGGAGTCTGCCGTTTTCTGACTTGATTGCCAGTGTTGTATCCGGGTTTATGCTTGCAGCTCAGCACAGAGCATTTATAAGAATGCAGCAAGAGCAAGAGAGGTTGTCTGAACAGCAACTGCAAACATCAGTAAAACCTAAAGAGAATCAATAACGATAAAATATATTTCATTGGTTAACTCAAATATTGACGGATATGTCAGACAATAATTTTTTTTACGTAAGCATCGGACGGCAGATAGGGGCCGGAGGGCTTGAAATTGCTAAAATTCTCGGGAAGAAATTTAGTGTTCCGGTTTATGACAAAGAACTTCTT
>DAIRSJ010000024.1:0-1941 GCA_036804445.1 Candidatus Egerieousia sp. | reverse complement strand
TAATTAAAGAGAAATTTTTGACAAATCATCATCCGCTTTAATCTTGCGGATAATAGTTTTTACCAACATTTCCATTTTTTTTCCTTGGCGATAATCGGCCGGGCAAATGTAATTTACGCGCTGCTGATCCAATAGTTCCTGGGCAATAATCTTTTTATTGTAAATACCTGAATTATAAACTGCTATGGATGTTCCTCCAAGCTGCTTGGTAAGTTTCATGCAAGGTACGTCGGTTTCTCCGTCTCCAAAATAAATCATATTTGGGAATGCAACCCGTTTCTCGTCTTCTGGCATTGACTCGTTTATTTTCTCACTGTCGTGAATATTGAGAATACCCTTGTTGATTTTAAAAAGGAATTGAGTCTTGTTTGTGTAGTTGACTGCGGCGGCAGGCCAAATTGCATTTCCTTTTTTGCTGTAGTAGAAAGAACTTGCGAAAATTGTCTTAAATTCTTTTGCAATCTTCATTCCCTCAAGGATTTCCAATAATCCGGAGGAGTTGATATAGTGCTCAACAATCACATCCTCCTGTTTCCCGATTTCATTGATTCTTTTAAACCAGCTTTCTACCCCCGGGAAAAATTTGACGTCTCGGCCAAACTTCATAAAACTCTCTTTGGTGAGAGATATGTTTTTTTTGCGGGCTTCATCCAGCATTAAAAGCATATAGATAAGAATACCGTCAGCATCCTGAGTATCAGCCATTCTGTGAGATTCCTCCCAAAACTCGTCTACTGTTTTGCCAATAGCCTTAATAAATGAATATTCCTGCATGTTGCCCGGGGCAAGCGTGCCGTCAAAATCATATATAAGTGCGACTATTGGTTTGTCGGATTTCTTCATATTCAATTATTTATGCCTCTTGTACAATTCTTTCTCCATGTCCGCAATGGTCATATTCTTGCTTGCAAACAGCACGAGCAGGTGATAAACCAAATCCGACGATTCATAAATAAATCTCTCATCATTATTATTAACTGCTTCTATTACACTCTCGACAGCCTCTTCTCCAATCTTTTGAGCCATTCTGTTTACTCCGGCGTCAAATAGCTCAACGGTGTAAGAACCTTTTGGGCGTTTCTCTTTTCTATCGTATACGACTTTTTCCAATTCCCTTATAAATCCCTCCGTATCATCTGTTTTAAAGCAAGAAGTAGTTCCCTTGTGACAAACGGGCCCCATAGGCTGAGCTTTTACAAGGATTGTGTCTTGGTCGCAATCAAGGTACATCTCTTTAGGAATGAGAAAATTGCCGCTTGTCTCTCCCTTTGTCCACAAAGTATTGCGGCTTCGGCTGTAAAATGTCACCTTGTTCTCTTTTAGCGTAAGTTCCAGAGATTCTTTGTTCATGTAACCCAGCATCAAAACTTTTAATGTTGCAAAGTCTTGAACAACAGCAGGAACCAGTCCGCTTCCCTTTGCAAAATCTACATCTTCTATTTTAAAGTCAATTTTCATTTTTATTAACTGTTATCAGAAATTTGCCAGAAAAATTTATTGCAAACTTTTCTATTCTTCTCCATAATTATCTATTCCGTAAATGTATCTAACCGTAACTCCGTGCTCTTTAAGGTATTTCTTAAGTTTTGGAATTCTGATTTTCCCGTAATGGAATACAGATGCTGCAAGTGCTGCATCTGCACCGCCTTTTGTAAGAACATCGGCAATATCCTGTATGCTTCCTGCGCCGCCGCTTGCAATAACAGGAATATGCACGCTGTCAGACAGTTTGCGGCAAGGATCGCATGCGTAGCCAAACTCCGTTCCGTCATTATCCATGGATGTAAAAAGAATTTCACCGGCTCCGCGCTCTTCCGCTTCCTTAGCCCAGCTGAACAACTCCTTATTGGAGAATTTGGTTCCGGCACTTGTTGTTACTCTCCAAATTCCGTTCACTTGTTTTGCATCTATTGCAACTACCACAAACTGAGAACCATAGCG
>DAIRSJ010000023.1:0-23351 GCA_036804445.1 Candidatus Egerieousia sp. | reverse complement strand
CTGTGTTTCCGTTGCTTTTGTGCAAAATCATAAGTTTGCACTCGTCCCTGTATTTTGAAGGGTACTTTGCAATCAAATCTTTGGGAAACGCAAAATTAAATTGTGATAATTTCATAATGTCTGCGTAATCAATGCGGTTATTATACGAAACAAATATGAAAAAGTTACAAATTGCTTATTAATTTTGAAAAAACGCCTACTGCGCAACATGAACAATTTGCTCAAATTGCTCTATTGAAATGGCATTATCAAGAATATAGCCGCCGGAGGCTCTTCTTACAAGGCCGCCCAAATATCCGCCGCTGCCTAACTCCTGCCCTAAATCTCTGGCAATTGAGCGTATATAAGTTCCTTTGCTGCATGATATATCTACGGAAAGCTCGGGAAGATTCTCCGGATTTTTACATTCAGTTCCCTCCAATCCCTCAGCGCTCAAAAGCTTGGCAGAGTAAATTGTTACTCTGGATGGTTTTAACACAATATTATCCCCGCCGCGGGCAATATCATAAGCCCTAACGCCGTCCACAAACTTTGCGGAAAAACTTGGAGGGACTTGGTCATGCTCCCCTTCTAATGCCGCAACAGCCTGATTCACTTGTTCTAAAGTTATATGCTCATGCGGATAATATTTATCTATCTCATGTTCCTTGTCAAAAGAGGGGGTAGTTGCACCAAGGATTATTTTTGCTATGTATGCCTTTTTCTCCGCCTGTAGAATCTCTGCCGATTTTGTGGCTTTTCCAACACAAATCAACAGCACGCCGGTGGCAAGAGGATCCAAAGTGCCGGCATGTCCAACTTTAAGTTTATGATTATGAAATTGTTTCTGCAGAGCAAATTTGATTTTTCTAACGGCATCTGCGCTTGTCCATCTATATGGCTTGTCCAAAACAATAACAATCCCGTCGGGATAATCCTCTATATGCTCAGATAATTTCTGAACGCTTCCCTTCTGTAGTACCAACAATCCCACTTGCGAATATTTTATTATGAATTATTGTTTTGTAACCGGAATTTTATCTATCCTGCGCTGATGTCTGCCTCCTTCAAATTCTGCTGAAAGATAAGCTTTTACAACTTCTTCCGCATCTGCAAGAGAAATAAATCTTGCCGGAAGGGTAAGGATGTTGGCATTGTTATGACGCTTTGCCAGAGCGCCAAGTTCCGGCGTCCAGCATAGAGCGGCCCTGATGCCCTGATGCTTGTTTAGCGTCATTGAGATTCCGTTTCCGCTCCCGCACATTGCAATTCCAAAATCTACATCTTTATTCTCCACGGCAATTGCCAGAGGATGCGCAACATCCGGATAATCCATGCTTTCAGATGAGTGGGTTCCAAAATCTTTTATCTTATACCCGGCCTTCTCCAAAAAAGGTTTGAGAGCCTCCTTAAGTTCAAATCCGGCATGATCAGATGCCATTCCTATTAATTGTGCCATAACCTGTTTATTTAACCGTCGTGATAATACTATTTACCTGCTGCATCCAAGCTTCTAACCTTTGCAACAACGTTATCTATATTAATAATGAAAGGATAGAACGCATCATTCTCCATGGAAGAATATCTTCCAACAAGTCCCTTCATCTGGGTCTCCAAAATGTCCCTGCTCTTTGCCCATTCTCCCGGCTTTGGAACTACTCCGCTCTTTTTTGCAAAATTCAAAAAACCTCTATCAAAATCCATCTTTGAAAGAAGCGCCTCTAGCTGCGGAAGCGTTTTTATCGCACGCAACTGGGTTCCGTACTTATCTGCAAGAAGCGCGCTGTACTGCATCTGCAAACTCTTGTCGTTAACCTTAACAAGAAAATCAGAGACACCTTTGGTATCAAGAGGTACAAAGACGTCGGGAATTATTCCTCCGCCGCCGTAAACCACTCGTCCCTTTGGAGTTTTAAACTTCAGTTTTTTATCTTTTTTAATACTGTCCACATTCTGCATCTCTCCGTGCTGATATCTCTCCAAAATATCATACATGTAATCTGCAGAATAAGGCTTTTGTATACATCTTCCGGTTGGTGTATAGTAGCGCGCAACAGTCAGACGTATTCCGGAATTATCTGAGAAATTAATTGGCTCTTGCACTAGCCCCTTACCAAATGAACGGCGTCCAATAATTGTTCCCCTGTCATTATCTTGGATTGCCCCGCTTACAATTTCACTTGACGATGCAGAATTCTCATTTATAGCAACATATAGTTTTATATCTTGACAGGTTCCCCTTCCGTCAGCATAAAAATCCTGTCTCTTTCTCATTCTGCCCTGCAGATAAACTATCTTTTCCCCTCTCTTTAAAAACTCATTTGTCATTAATAAAGCCTGATCAAAATAACCGCCCGGATTATCTCTTAAATCCAAAAGCAATGAAGTCATACCGCTTTTCTTAAGAGAATTGACGGCCTTCATAAACTCTTCATAAGTAGTTTTTGAAAACTTTGATAACTTTATATAGCCCAAATGTTTATTGAGCATCATACTGGCATCCAGACTCTTGAGAGGAATTATGCCACGCGTTATCGTAAAAGGTATCAGCCCCGCTACGGAACTTCTTTTTATATCAACTTTTACTTTTGTACTCTGCGGCCCCTTCAATAATTTGATTAAGGAATCTTGATTAAATTTTACGCCGGCAACAGTTTTACCGTCCACTTTAATAATTCTGTCACCGCTAAGCAGGCCGACTTTAGAAGACGGACCTCCAGGTATTACATTGATAACTACTGCCGTATCATTAGGCACATTAAATTCTATTCCTATGCCGCTAAAGTTCCCCTCCAAAGATTCTTCCGCCTCTGCCAAATCCTGCGGAGGAAGATAAACTGAATGGGGATCCAAAGATTGCAAAATCAAAGGAATAGATTTTTCAACCATTTTATTGTAACTTAACGTATCAACATAATTCTGCTCAATCTGGTCCAACACAAGAAGTAATTTGTCCCATTTATGTCTTCCTATTGCATATTCAGAACTGATAGACCTTCTTCTGGCGCATCTCTCTAACATGTTAAAGGAGAGAAACAAAGAGAGAATAATTATAATCACAATCCCAAAATAAGGATTTCTAACAAGCTCCTTAAAATAATTGTGATGCGGCTGCTCAGGCTGCGGTTGATTGTTTATGTTTAAGTCTTCCGGCATATTACAAACTCCTTTCCTTTTCCAATTTATCTATCTCCTCCTGTGGCATGTGAACAATCTCTATATTAGCCCTTTTCAGAAGTCGGATTCCGTCATCCAAACGGTAATCATCTCTATAAACAACCCGCACTATTCCGCTCTGAATAATAAGTTTCGCACACTCAACACATGGAGATGCAGTAATATACAGCGTCCCCCCCTTTGAGCTGTTGTTTGATTTTGCAATCTTTGTAATTGCGTTAGCCTCAGCGTGTAGCACGTACGGTTTTGTTGCGCCGCTTTCATCCTCGCATACATTCTCAAAACCGGAAGGCGTGCCGTTGTAACCGTCAGAAATTATCATTCTGTCCTTTACAATCAGGGCCCCGACCTGTCTTCTCTTGCTATAAGAATTCCTGGCCCAAATCCCTGCCATCTGCAAATAGCTGATATCAAATTGAGTTTGCTTATCCATCTTAATTTTCCAATGTGTTTGGCTGATATAAATATCTCTTAATGCTGCGTTTTGGTGTCTTCTCAAATTCCTCCGGCATTATTCTCACTCCCGACAGCTTGCAATAATTAGGCAAATCCTGATTGACAATCTTAATATTTTCTTCCATCTTTTGCATCATCATCTCTCTGGAAAATCCCTCGACCTCCCCGGCTTCCATATCCGGATATATAAGCGCAATCAGTTTTCCTCCCTCGTCAACAACCAGGGACTCAACCACATACGGCATATTGTTAATTATACTCTCTATCTCTTCCGGATAAATATTTTGACCGCTGGAACCAAGAATCATTGTCTTGCTCCTTCCCTTTATATACAAGTAGCCGTCTTCATCCATCAAGCCAAGGTCACCGGTCCTGAACCACCCGTCAGAAGTGAAGGCTTCTTTGGTAGCCTCGTCGTTCCTGTAATATCCCAACATTACATTATCTCCCTTGACCAAAATTTCTCCGGGAATTGTGGAGGGTATTGCAGAGTCAACTTTAATCTGCATTCTTGGTGCCGCTTTTCCGCAAGAGTAAAGCTTTAGCTTGTCCCACGGAGAATAAGCAATGATAGGCGCACATTCTGTCATTCCGTAACCGACCGTGTATCTAAAACCTATCTTATGGAAGAAGTTATCTGCCTCCTTGTTAAAAGCGGCTCCTCCAACTATAACCTCTAAAAAGTTTCCTCCAAACGTATTTGACAAGGTCTCACTAATTTTATCGCCAATCTTTTTGTCAACTATCGGGAGTCCAAGTAAAAATCTCATGCCCGGCTTTTTTAAGAAAGGCTGCAACCTGCTCTTGTAAATTTTCTCAATGATAAGAGGAACGGCAATAATCAGGATTGGCTTTATCTCCTCAAGCGCTTTGACAATTATACTTGGAGAAGGAACTCTTGTTAAAAAAAACACATGAGCACCAACGCACATTTCAAACAGAAATTCAAACATCATCCCGTACATATGCGCAGTTGGAAGTACAGAAACAACGCTTGAGGTATTATTAACCTGAGGCATCACTTGAACCGCAAATAACACATTAGAAATCAATGCTCTATAAGGGATCATCACTCCCTTTGAAAAACCGCTTGTTCCACTTGTGTAATTGATTAAAGCAAGCTCATTCGGATTCCCTTCTTTGTAATAATTCAAGCTCTCTTTAACAAATGCTTTTGGATATTTTTTCCCAAAAAGTTCATTCAAATGTTCTCTTGTCTCAGGGACTTTAGGATCCTTAGAGTACAGTATCTTGAATTCATCCAGATTGATAATGTTCTCCAGATTTGGCATGTTGGAAGCAGTTATCTCCTCGGCCACAAGTGAGCCGACAAACAAAGCTTTGGCCTCTGAATGGTTTACAATGAACTCTATATTTCCCGGTTTGAACTCATGTAAAATTGGAACGGGAACAGCTCCGTATGTAATACAAGCCAAAAATACAACGCCCCAATTTGCCTGATTACGAGCGCAAAGGGCTATCTTCTCTCCTTTCTGAATTCCGCAAATTGAAAAAATAATGTGCAGCTTTTCTATTCTCCTGGCAACATCTCTGTAGTATAGAGTAATTCCCTTGTAATCAGATAACGCAGGGCAGTCCCAGTTTTTTTTGAAACTGTCCTCAATCATTTTATTAAAAGAAATATCCATAAAAAGTAGTTTAATTTCTGTTTATAAATCGGCAGACACCTATGCAAAATCTTGCAGCTGACACAAGTGTGAATAAATTCCGCCTTTTTCTACCAGCTGGTCATGGGTGCCCTTCTCTTTTATCTCACCGTCTTTTATAACAATAATCATATCCGCATAACGTATTGTGGAAAGACGGTGTGCAATCACAATAGACGTTCTGTTTTTCATTAGTTTTCCAAGCGCATCCTGCACAAGCCTTTCACTCTCAGTATCCAGAGAAGAAGTGGCTTCATCAAGAATAAGAATCGGAGGGTTCTTTAATATGGCTCTAGCTATGGCTATCCTTTGTCTCTGCCCGCCGCTCAAATTGCTGCCGCGGTCTCCAATATTTGTCTGAAATTTATCCGGCATTTGCTGAATAAAATCATAAGCGTTTGCAATTTTTGCAGCATTAACAACATCCTCACCGCTCGCATCTTCCGCTCCGAAAGTAATATTATTGTAAATACTGTCGTTGAACAAAATAGAATCCTGAGTCACTATTCCCATCTGATCTACAAGAGATTCAAGCGTTGCATCCTTAATGTTAACACCGTCTATCAGAACCTCTCCTCCCGTTACATCATAAAACCTTGGGAGCATATCGGCAAAAGTAGACTTGCCCGCTCCGGAAGGACCGACAATAGCAATCATTTTTCCTTTTGGAATCACAATGTTTATATTTTTGAGAACCGGAACTCTGTCATAAGAGAAATCTACGTTCTTATACTCTATCTCTTTTGCAAACGTCTTAAGCACAACCGCATTTCTCTTCTCCTTAATTGGGTTTTCAACATCAAGAATGGCAAACAATCTTTCTCCGCTTACCATTCCTCTCTGTATACTTGCATAGGCGGTGGAAATGTTCTTTGCAGGCTCAAGCACTCTCCAATAAAAAGCAATGTAAACCACAAACGCAGGCATATCCATTCCAAGCTCCCCGTGAATTTGCAGCCAGCCGCCATAAAATAAAACTGCCGCTGCAATGCTTATTCCTAAAAATTCAGAAATGGGAGAAGCCAATTCCTGTCTGTAGGACATTCTTCTGCTGTTTTTCTGATGTGCAACATTTGTAATTTCAAAATTGCCCTGTACATACTTTCTTCCGTTGAACGCCTTGATGATCCTGATACCGGACATGGCTTCCTCAAAATGACTTACTATTCTTCCCATAAGCATCTGAGTAGTAACAGCTTTCTTTCTAAGTTTGTGAGCAATCTTTCCAATAACTATTGCCGAGAAAGGGATTGTCAGCAAGGTCACGACAGTTAATTTTGGAGACATGTAAAACAGACCCGTAAGAAAACCTATTATCAGCAACGGCTCGCGGAATAAAATATGAAAACTGTTTGCAACTCCGTTCTGTACCTCTGTTACATCATTGGAAATTCTACTCAGCACATCTCCTTTTTGGTGAGAATGAAAATACCCTACGTGCAGGCTTGTTATTTTGCTGAACAAATCCGTTCTGATATTTTTCATAATGCGCGCACGCATCTTGACAAGTATAACCTGAGACCAATACCTTGTAACATTGGAGAATAAAGAGGCAATAATCAAGATGATGCAGACAAACATCAATGCGTTTAAAGGGCCGTTTTGAAGAAATATTTTATCCAGATAATATTGGAAAACATCTTTGAAATATTGTACGGAAAAAGAGAAATTCGCAATTTCCCCTGCGCTTGCAGCAGCAGATGCGGCAACAGCTTTGGATTCAAAAAGAACTGTCAGCAACGGATCCACCAGGGCGTAATTCGCAACCCCGAATATTACGGAAAAAATAGAGAGAATCAGATACCCGGGCCAAAATTTTTTAAAAGGTCTGGCGTAATTCAATAATCTTTTAAATGACTTCATACTCTCTTTTTTATAATTATCTTATTTTTTTCACGGTTAAAGTTTCTTTATCCTGCCGCTCTTAAGATTAAACAGGAACTCCTTTCCGTCAACACCCATAACTTTTATATATCCATCCTTTTCAAGGACAATACGACTATCTTTTGCTATAGGCCTGCGCCAATTTCTTGCGGTAATTTCATTTCCGTCAAGATTGTAAATTCTTGTTGCTCCAATTGTTCTCATTACAAGGTAATCCTCTCCAAACATTGTTACCTGAACGGGAAGTTCTCTTGTAAATTCCGGGGCATGAATCTCCTTCCATCCGGCTGCCGGCGTACCGTCAAGCGCATATTTTGTAATTGTATTATCAGCATTGATTACAAGCAAAAAGTAATTGTCTCTCTCCTTAACAACCGCAGGACCGCAGGCAACTTTCTTTGGTAGAGTCAGAGGATACCCCCCGGCATAAGCCCCGCGTTTTGTCATCAGACATAATCTGTCGGCGACTATAAATGCCATGTGCACTTTGTTCCCGTAAACAACCTGACCTACAGATCCTTTAAGCGTATCTTTAAATGGCAGCGCCCACAATCCCTTATGGTTTTTATCTGAAAATGCTATGGACAAAAATTTTGGAGACTGCCCTATATAACTTGTATCCCCCGTTTGAGGATCTACAAGCAAGAATGGACCTCCGGACACTTTAATTGTACTATCTATATATTGCTGATGTGTTCCGGATTGCTTAAACATCTCCGGAGCGCCGGCAAGTTTGGCAGCATAAAAATCAACCTCCACTATAACCTTATTATCCTCTGCACCCACGGTCGCGGTAAAATATTCAAAATTTTTATTTTTAATGCTGGAAGTAAATACTTTTCTGGAATACGGGTTAAGCGCATTAAACAAAGTATCAGAACCTTCCTTAATATTAAAAAGCACCCTTGCAGAACCCTTGTCAGATAAAAAATCTGAAGCCGGAGTTCTATTAAGATAACTGTCCAGACTTATATGCGAGCCCCCCCTTATAAACTCTGTAAGAGCCTTCCTAGAACCAATAATCATCCACTCTCCGCTGCGGCAGTAAACTTCTTCCTTTGTGTGGCTGAAAGCTTCTCCAAATACAGATGCAAAATATCCTCTCTGCTTAAAAGGTTTAATTTTCGGTCTTCCTATTTTATCCTTTACACCTCCAAATAATCTGGACCATCCGGATGGTTTCATATGGGCTACCGTAAACCAATCATACTTTCCGCCAATCATGCAGAAAGCTGTTGCAACCTCTGTAAAATTCTGGGAAATAGCCCAATCCTGAGGAGCACTTTTCCCTTTTTTTGTAACCGATAACTGTCGCGACAGATAAGAATTTAATTTTTTGTTTACCTCCAGATAATCTCTGTATGCCTTCAAATAACTCTTAATGCCGGAAATTTGAAGGCTTACGCAAAACATTGTACTTGCAGGAAGTATTTTTCCTATTTGAGATTCAGCAGGCTCCTGTGAAAGAAAAACAGAAGAAAAGTTTGCAGGGTCCCCGTTGTTATAAGTTGTTCCGCGGAAAGAGATAAAATTTTTTTGGCGCGGATTGATTTCCAAGGCGCTCCATGTAGAAAATCTCAAAAGAAAATCTGAATATTTTAAGAAGTCATAAGTAACAAATCCGGAAAACAATTTACCGATCTGCCTGTGATTCAAATACATGCACTCCACTCCTCCAGTCTCCTCCAGCACAGATGTGAAATCATGAAAATCCAAAATAGAACTGCCGTTTGCAAGATGACGTACTGAACTCTCTACAAGAAAAGCAGAACTGCTGGCAACAAGCAATGCGCCGTGGGTTGTAACTTCAAATCCATCAGGATATTCGCGCACGTCACATCCGTTATATTTCCTGGAAGTGTGGGCGGCGGAATCCAAAATATTTGATATTATTCCGCTATATCCGGAAACGGTGCTCATATCCAGGATTTCCAGAAAAGTTACCTCATTCTTGGAAGAGTAATGCAAAGTAAACAGAACATGACAATCGTTAAATACTTTTCTCTTTGCGATAATCTCCTGAAACTTAACCAACGGCTCATTTTTTTGCATGATGCCGCTGCCAAAATTTGTGGTATCATTAAGAATCGGGATCAGATGCTCCAGTTTTTCAAAATCCAGAATTGCAATAGCATCTGTCGGGACCGCCTTATAAGCGCTTTTTGTAGCTGCACCAAGCTGCCGCTGCTCCTTGTTCTCCCTCTCGTTTTGTCCTTTGCAAGCCCCAAGCAACAGTACGGCAACACAAAGTACCCCGCACAAAAAATATTTCCTCCGTATCCTCATTTATTCGAATGCACATTAAAAAGCGAAAATACTAAAAAATCAGGGAAGGGAAAAGCAGAGAGAAAAAAAAAGGCCGACATATTTGCCGGCCCTTGAAAATATCTTATTTTACACTATTTTGCAGCAGGCTTAGCACCGGCTACGGTAGCAGCAACAGGTTTAGCGGAAGCTTTGGTAACCTTTATAAGCTCAACATTAAAAATCAAAGTAGAGTAAGCAGGCAATTTAGGACCCATTTGCCTTGGACCGTATCCCAAATCAAACGGAATCCAAAGAGTAGCCTTTCCACCCTCTCCAATCAACTGAAGACCCTCTGTCCAACCTCTGATAACTGCATTCAGAGGGAATTTAACTGTCTCTCCTCTCTCATAAGATGAGTCAAATACTGTTCCGTCCAAAGTCGTGCCTTTATAGTTAACTTCTACGGTGTCTTCAGGAGCCGGTTTATTATCATTGCCCGGTTTCTCAATTTTATACTGCAGACCGTCGGCTGTCTCCTTTACGCCATCCTTTGTCTTATTCTCAGACATGAATTTCTTCTCGTCAGCCTGTTTAACTTTTGCCATAGCCTCCTGAGCCTTAATCATATACCTTTGGATAATAGGACCGCAATCAGCTTCCTTAATCTTTAATGTGGTATCTCCTGACATGTAAGCCTTCATGGCCTTCATAATAACACCATAATTAAGACCCTCCATAGAAGAGGCCTTAAGCATTCCGCCAAATGAAACGCCAACGGCATAGCTGACAGAGTCAATTTCTGCCTGGCTTACGCCTTCAATCTTAGTTGTCCTCTTTCCGCAAGAAGCAACAACCAATGCGCATAGAGCGCAAACTGCTAGTGATTTAAAAATCTTCATTGTATTAACTAATTAGTTTATAATATTCTATTAAAAATGCTGCCGCGGCAGCGTAAAAGGCAAAGGTAGTTATTTTTGTAAACTTCTAACTGCAAACAGGCAAAGTTTATGCAATAGACGTGCCCCAACGTTTGCGTCCCACTCATTTTTCTCACCGCCGGAAGCAAGTTTCCCTTTTGCGCAGGCAGGAACAACTTCACACAAGTCAAACCCGATTATTCTTTTTCTCCCCGACAGTTTCCTAAGCAGATACACAGCCTCGGAGTATGTCAGCCCTCCCGGAACCGGAGTACCGGTGTTAGGACAACAAGAAGGCTCCAGACCGTCAATGTCAAAACTGACGTAGACATTATCCGGCAACACCTCTATTATACCATCACATATCTCATCCCAGGTCATTCTTCCGCCATAAAGAGCGCTCCTTATTCCCGCATCAGTAAAAACCTCAAGGGTTTTATTCTCATTCATCAAATCATACTCTTCCTTGCAGAAATCTCTTATCCCCACTTGACATAAAGTCTTCACTCCCTTGATTTTATGCAAAATATTATACATAATTGAAGCGTGAGAATATTCAAAGCCCTCATAAGCTTTTCTCAAATCTGCATGAGCATCAAACTGCAAAATCCCAAATTCAGCAACGGCACCCTTCCCGGCCTTTCTTGCCTGCTCGGCAACCATCTCTGCCGCCGCCTTAACGGCACCAAAAGTCACACTGTGCTCTCCCCCTACGACCCCAACAATCTTATTCTCTTTATTATAATCCCGACAGATTCCCTCAACAATTTCATTAATCTCCTCTGAAGATGCATTTACTTCATTTATGGTTTTTTGTATCTTCTTCTGCTCTTCCCCTTTTACAAGGGCATCAATCACTTTCACAGCCTTTGCCCTGGCATCCTTGCTAATCAGTTCTATATAGTCTTCCGCCGCAAAAAACTTTAATTCTTCGCCTTTATTTTTTACAATTTTATTTCCCGCCGGACTTGAATTTTCGGCGGAACCGGCGATAAAGGTTTTACCTGTGCCGATCTTTAAATTCTCGGAATTTTTTATCCCTTCATCAAACAAATCTACCTGAACGGAGGCATCAATAATTGCCTTTGGCCCTTTTGCAGTACCGGCTGAATATGAAACAGTTGCATCCCAAGGGACAGAGACCAGCACCACCGGACATTCGTCCGCCTCATAGGGCATTCCAAAATAATTTTCGTTGGGAACACCCACTCCGTTAACATCAAATTTTTCCATAATTGATTTATAAAACCGTCGAGAACTAAATGCCAACCTCCGCCATAAATTTGATTCTCACCAGTCTTATTTCCTCCTCTGAATAATCGGGACCAAGCGCCTTCTCGGCATCTATCAAAGATTCGGTTTCCGCCTCATCCTTAAAATAATCATATATATCCGCAATTTTGTCGTCATCAACTACTTGCTTGATATAATAATCTATATTCAACTTTAACCCGGAGTTTACGATAGATTCAATTTCCGTGTAAAGTTCGTCCATATCCATGTTTTTTGCATCCGCTATTTCATCAAGCGGAAGGCGCCTGTCTATGTTGGAAATAATAAATTTTTTATTGGCGGATTTTACACCGGTGCTGCGAATAATAATGTCCGTAGGCCGTTCTATCTCATTCTCCTTTACATATTTATCTATCAACTCTATAAATTCTTGCCCGTATTTTTTTGCTTTGCCTTCTCCAACTCCCTGACAATCTTTAAGCTCATCAAAAGTAATGGGATATTTAATTGACATCTCTTCCAGCGCCGGATCAGAAAATATTACAAACGGAGGAAGATTTAATCTCTTGGACACGGAGTGCCTTAAATCCTTAAGAATTGCAAGAAGTTGAAGATCTCCTCCGCCGCCTCCATGCTTTTCCGCCTCATTTGTAATTGACTCATCTTCATCCGTATCTTCAAACTTCCTGTCTTCCGTAAGCTTTATGGAATAAGGCTTCTCCAAGTACTCTTTTCCTTTTGGAGTCAAAGATATAAGACCATACTGCTCAATATCCTTCTTTAAAAACTGCAGCACACAAGCCTGGCGTATAACGGCCAGCCAGAACTTATCATCCTTATCCGGCATGATGCCAAAGAAACGGCTGTGATGATGATTATAAGACTTTATAATTGAGTTCATTACGCCGCCCAAAATATTTGCAAGGTGATCGCTCTTAAAACTCTCCTTCATAGAACGAATCAGCTGGAACAGCGTAACAAGGTACTCCTGCCCCTCAAACTTAGGCTGCTGATGCAAACAATTATCACAAGCTTCGCAATTGTCCTGCCTGTAAACTTCACCAAAATAATTCAGCAAAGTTTTTCTGCGGCACTGATTTGATTCTGCATAAGCAACGGTCTCATTAAGCAGTTGCTTGCCAATTTCCTGTTCCGCCAAAGGTTTGCTCTGCATAAATTTCTCCAGTTTAAGAATATCCTTAAAACTGTAAAACGCAATGCACTGTCCCTCACCGCCGTCACGGCCCGCACGGCCTGTCTCCTGGTAATATCCCTCCAATGACTTTGGCATATTATAATGGATGACAAACCGGACGTCCGGCTTATCTATTCCCATTCCAAATGCTATTGTTGCAACAATAACATCAACGTCCTCCATTAAGAATCTATCCTGGTTTGTTGCTCTTGTGGCAGCATCCAGTCCTGCATGATACGGCAACGCCTTAATTCCGTTAACGCACAACAGCTGAGCCATTTCCTCAACCTTCTTTCTGCTCAGACAGTAAATGATTCCGCTCTTACCAGGATTCTTTTTGATAAACTTTATAATCTCTCTTTCCGCATTTATTTTTGGGCGGATTTCATAATACAAATTTGGCCTGTTGAATGATGTCTTATAAACCTCCGCATCCATCATGCCCAGATTCTTCTGAATATCAGACTGCACCTTTGGGGTTGCCGTTGCAGTCAAGGCAATAATCGGAGCCTCTCCGATTTCTTTAACTATCGGGAGTATTCTCCTGTACTCAGGTCTGAAATCATGTCCCCACTCAGAGATACAATGCGCCTCATCAACCGCATAAAATGAAATATGACACTGCTTAAGAAGTTGAATATTGTCCTCTTTTGTCAGAGACTCCGGAGCGACGTACAACAATTTTGTGACACCTTTTAACAAATCATCTTTGACTTCCTGAACCTGAGCCTTGTTAAGCGATGAATTCAAGAAGTGTGCAATCCCCTCACTGTTAGCAACAAATCCTCTGATGGCGTCCACCTGATTTTTCATAAGAGCTATCAGAGGAGAAATGACAATAGCCGTTCCATCCATAACCAAAGCCGGAAGTTGGTAGCAAAGAGATTTTCCGCCACCGGTTGGCATAATCACAAACGTATTATTTCCCGCAATTAAATTCTTTATGACAACCTCCTGGTCTCCCTTAAAGGTGTCAAAACCAAAGAATTCTTTTAATTTTTTATGTAAAGCTTCTGATGTTACCACTTCTAATACAAAAGATATTTTTAACTTTGTGGATACAAGTTAGTGATAACTTTTTTGAAAGCAAAATTTTTATGAAAATTTCCAAAAATAGCCTAAAAGATTTAGCAGTTAACGTAATAAAAAAAGAGGCGGAAGCCGTAAATAACCTTACTCCATATATTGATGACAAATTTGTAGATGTATTAAACCTCATTTACAATTCAAATGGACGTTTAATAGTCACAGGCATAGGCAAGAGTGCCCTGATAGGCACCAAGATCGTTGCTACCATGAACTCCACCGGGACTCCTTCTATTTTCATGCATGCGGCTGACGCAATACACGGAGATTTGGGAATTGTACAGCCGGATGACGTTGTAATGTGCATCTCCAAAAGCGGCAATACGCCGGAGATAAAAGTCCTTGTTCCTCTTATTGCCAGAATGGGAAATAAAATAATTGCCCTTGTCTCAAACACGGACTCTTTTTTGGCTCAGCACGCAGATTATGTAGTACGTGCAACAGTTAGAGAGGAGGCCAGTCCCAACAATCTTGCACCAACCTCATCCACTACTACTCAGCTGGTTATGGGAGATGCAATGGCTGTCTGCCTGCTTAAGATGAGAGGCTTTTCACAAGAAGATTTTGCAAAATATCATCCCGGCGGCTCGCTTGGCAAACGCCTGTACCTTAGGGTCGCAGATGTTATTGACAAGAGCGTGCGCCCATGGGTCAATGAAAATGAAGATATCCAAAATACCATAATAAATATATCTCAAAACCGCCTTGGCGCCACTGTAGTTCTGGATAAAAAAGAGAATATGCTTGGCATCATCACAGACGGAGATGTCCGCAGAATGGTAGAACACAGAAAACCGTTGGAAACTCTTAAGGCCAAGGATATCATGTCTCACAATCCAAAACATATTGATATTAATGAACTTGCGGTTAATGCCTTTAACATAATGCAAAAGAACAAAATCACCTCTGTTGTTGTTATGAAGGAGGGGAAATATGCCGGCCTTGTGCACATTCACGATATCTTGCGTGAGGGCATTGTCTAATTTTTAGTTCCCGACAGATTTATCCAGCGAATATTTTTGTCCCTGGCCCACCATGTCAGCTGGCGTTTAGCATAGTGACGAGTGTTGCGTTTTATAAGGTCTGTTGCCGTCGCCAGGTCTGTTTTACCGTCCAGGTAATCAAACAGTTCTCGATAGCCTACCGTGCGCAAAGAGGGACATTCGGGGCTAATGTGCCGCAAGTTCCGCACTTCATCAAGCAATCCTGCGTGCATCATCCCGTCCACACGGGCGTTAATGCGTTCATAAAGCTCTGTTCTATTGCGAGTTATGCCAATTTTTTCTATCTTGAAAGGTCTGTTTTTTTGCGGCATCGCAAACGCACGGCCTGTTGCGGAAGCTCCGCCGGTTTTCCAATCTGAAAACTTGCGGCCCGTCTGCAACGTAACCTCCAGCGCCCGCACAACACGCTGTGGATTAGCAATATCTATATTCTCATAAGATTCCGGGTCCAGTCTCTTCAACTCATAGCGCAAACTCTCAAGTCCCTCTTTCTCCAGACGCTCGGTTAGTTGCCTGCGCAGTTCCAGATCCGCCGCAGGAAAATCATCCAGACCATTACAAACGGCATCGATGTAAAAACCGCTTCCGCCGCACATTATCAACCTGTCGTGAGTTTTAAAGAGTTTATCAAGCAACGCAAGCGCCTCTATTTCATAGCGTCCTGCAGTATAATGCTCTGTTATGGAATTGGTGGCAATAAAGTAGTGTTTTACCGCGGCAAGTTGTGCTTTTGAGGGACGCGCCACGCCGATATTCATCTCCAAAAAAATCTGTCTTGAGTCACAACTAATTATGGGTGAGTCTATTTGCATTGCAAGCCGTATTGCATATTCCGTCTTGCCCGCAGCAGTAGGGCCCAGAACAATCGTTAGCGTTTTCCCGGAATCATCCATAAATGAATTTTGCCAATTGACGTCCTGTTATTTATTATCATCCGCATCTGCATCCGCAGGATCTTCATAAACATCTGACTGATTGTCAGATATATCAACAGACGTAGACTCGTTTATTAAATCAAAGTTGTCATATTTTGACGCAAATTGCTCAGGCACCCTCCCCCTTTCCGCAACAAGCCGCGGATAAGAATTATGAACTGCAAATTCCGCGGTCCCCTCTTTGATCAGAGTTAAGAATTTATTCTTCTTTATATCAAAAACATACAGCAACGTATTCTCCTTCTTAGATAGCGTTTTCTCTATTGTCACTCCGTCCAAAGTGCCGCTGCCCATATCAAACAAGCCGTAAACACTCTTTACATTCCCGCTCTCATCCAATCCCTTAAAAGCAATCATCTGGTCCGGCGCAAACTCTAAGTCTTCCGTTAGATATTTATGCAATGCAAAAAGAGTCATGCTCCCGCTGACTTCATACTCGCGGGAAAAAATTTTACTGAACGGAAATGTAGCCTTGTATTTGTAAATTGTATCTGCCATGATGCAATAATTTGTAGCCGTTATTTTTTTAAAAGTTTTAATATAAACTGCACAGTATCAGCACGGTCTGCGAAATCATCAATTTCCGGCCTCTGCGCTAAACCAAAGGTAGTGTATTTTTTTTGAATTTGATTCTTGTACATTTTTTCAAATGCCGTTATCTCCCTTTTGTTTTTGTAGTACGCAAAATTAACTTGAGAAAGCGGAGGATGCACAGAAGGATCATACCTCAAAATAAAAAAGCCGCCATCAATCATCTCATGTTTATTCATTGCTTTCTTCATTCTATCCCCGACAGATATTTCTCCCTCCATTAGCAGCAGTGCCATTTCACGCACATAAGAATCAGCATAGGCGGGAACAGTCATGAGAAAACTTTTCATCTTTTTTGCCGTATTTACAAGTCTCTTAAAATCATAACCTTCCGGCACAAACAGATAAGAAACGCTCCGGCATCCAAGCCCGCAATACAAGAACATATCTTCCGCCAAACCTCTAAGCTGCTCATTACTTTCATCTCCCTCCAAAACGGCAAAACTAAATCTGCTTCCCCTTAATAATTTTGGAATGCGGGGAATTTCCTTTTTAATTCCCGCCATAGTATCATCGCTGCCGGAAGCAATTAATCCACAAGGACTTACGCCAAAACTACCTTTTGCTCTTTTGCAAAAATCAGATTCAAATGATGCCCCGTCCGTAATAATATCAAAAACAACCTTGCCGCACCAATAGACATCAATACCACACAGCATATCATAAATAGCCGGCAAAAGCCGTCTATCCTTGGAAGATAATTTGACATACGCGTTGCATCCGCAGGCAAGAGTACAAAGCAAATCGTGAAAGCCGACAAGCGGCAAATTGCCGGCCATTATTATTCCCACAGTCTCATTCCACCTGTCATTCTCCGTATTTTTCGCATGATTAAGCAGCCACTTCAAAGAACTGGGTTGCAAGAACTTATCGGCAATATTCTTCATTGCCTCAATCTGCATTTTCAATGTAAAAAACGGATTGCTTTCCCACGCAGACTTCATTGCAGACAAAAGGAGCGGACTGTTGTGTTTTTTCATCTGCCTGCCAAGGAGCGCAAAACTATTTATAAAATGACCTTCTTGCATAGTGCAAATTTACCAAAAAGGAGTATCTTTACAATCCGAAATGGACGCACAGAAAACTTTACTCTCCGATAGTTATTTGAGTATCGGCTCCCTTTCAGAAGGGGCATACAAAAATAACGGTAGTCGTTTTATTTCTTTTCTTTATCCATGCACATCCGCGGAACAGGCGGATTTATTTTTGTCTTCTGTCAGAAAAAAATATTATGATGCAACTCATCACTGCTATGCGTACAGGCTTGGCAGAATGGGTAATACATTCCGCATAAATGATGACGGAGAGCCCTCCTCCACCGCGGGCAGACCAATATACGGACAGATCCTTTCAAACAATTTGAGTGATGTTCTGCTGGTTGTTGTAAGATACTTTGGCGGAGTAAAGCTTGGAGTCCCGGGACTTATAAAGGCCTATAAATCGGCAGCCGCAGATGCAATCGCGCACGCAAAAATCATAACAAAAATTTCTACTGAAAGATTTGAAATCAGATTTGACTACCCATCCGCAGACAAAGTGATGAAGGAGCTTAAGAGACTGGGAATAGAGGCTAAGAATAAAAAATTTGAGGAAGAGTGTTCTGTAGAAGCGGATGTGCGTCTGAATGATATAGAGAGACTTAAGGTAGCTTTTAAAAGGGAGCCGGGCATTGCCTTAAACAAAGTTGAGCAGCCCGCCTCAAAACAGAATTAAAGAGAAAAAACATAATAGATATGCCAAAAAGTTTAATTTCAATTTCCGATTTTACAAAAGAAGAGATGCTGCATGTCCTTGAAGTTGCTCAAGAATTCGAGAAAAAAAAATCTCAAACATTCTTGCATGACAAAGTAATTGCATGTCTGTTCTTTGAACCTTCCACCAGAACCAGGCTGAGTTTTGAAACAGCGTCAAACAGACTGGGTGCCAGGGTAATAGGCTTCTCTGACGCAGCCAACACCAGTGTCTCAAAAGGTGAAACCTTAAAGGATACAATAAAAATGGTATCCAACTACGCGGACCTGATTGTAATGCGTCACCCTTTGGAAGGAGCTGCAAGATATGCTTCAGAAGTAGCATCGGTTCCGGTAATCAATGCGGGAGACGGAGCAAATCAGCACCCCACGCAAACAATGCTGGACCTCTACACAATCAAACAAACTCAGGGTACGCTGGAAAATCTTAACGTAGATATGGTTGGAGACTTAAAGTACGGACGCACGGTACACTCTCTGCTGCAGGCGCTTTCATTCTTCTCACCATCCTTTACACTTACCGCTCCGGAGGAACTGAAAATGCCGGAAGAGTACAAAGATTTTCTTAAGCACAAAAAAATTGCCTACAAAGAGACAAAAGATCTATCCGAGGGGCTTAATGATGCGGACATACTTTACATGACAAGGGTTCAGAGAGAGAGATTTACAGATCCTATTGATTATGAAAAAGTTAAGAACTGCTACAGACTCTCCGCAGACATGCTTGGAGGCTGTAAGAAAAACATGAGGATTCTCCATCCGCTTCCCAGGGTTACGGAAATTGCTCTGGATGTAGATGACACTCCGTACGCATATTATTTTAAACAAGCAGAAAACGGAGTGTACGTCAGAATGGCCATTATTTCTTACCTACTTGGTTACAGATAGTACAGACGTCTCTGTCGGGAATAAGAAATCCCGCATTACGATATAATTAAAGGAAAAAAAGAAAAGATATGGATAAAGTTAAAAAGGTGACTGAAGATGTTCGGCAGGTTAGCGCCATAAAAAACGGCACGGTATTGGATCATATACCTGCAAATCAACTGTTTAAAGTAATAAGCATTTTAGGCTTGGACAAGAACTGTTCCAATCAGATAACTTTTGGAATGAATCTGGAGAGCAAGCTTCTGGGGAAAAAAGCAATTATTAAAATCGCCGACAGATATTTTAAGCCAAGCGAGATTAATAAAATTGCGCTGGTTGCGCCCGATGCAAAAATTAACGTAATAAAAGATTACAAAGTGACTGAGAAAAAAGTCATTGCGGTTCCTAAAGAAATTATTGGAATTGTAAAGTGCATGAATCCCGTCTGCATTACCAATCACCAGCCTATTGCAACAAAGTTTAAAACAGAATATGAAAACAGACATCTGAAACTTATCTGCCACTATTGTGAAAAAACCACAGACGGAGATGATATTCAGATTATTGATTCTCAGCTGTAGCTTTGACGCCTTAAACCACCGGACCGGCTTGTGCGGCTTACAGCAACTGATCAAAGGGATCTTTGTTGCAAATTTATTGGCATCACCGCAGCAAAATGCTGTTTTGTTACCTTTTGTTTAGTTTTACATAAATATTACGTTTAAATAAAAAGATTTATTAAATTTGGCATTCCGGAAAAGAAAACAAGAAAAATTTTAAACAATAATTTCAAAAATATAAATAATTTAAAAGATATATTAGTCATGAAAAAGGCTTATAATTTTAACGCCGGTCCTTGCAAGTTGCCTAAAGAAGCAATAGATGCAACTATTGAGGCACTTAAAGATTTTAACGGCACGGGTATGCCGGTCATTTCAGTTTCTCACAGAAGCAAAGAATGGGAAGCGGTAATGGAGGAGTGCGGTTCTCTTTGGAAGGAGCTTCTTCATATTCCTGATAATTACCATATTCTGTTCCTTGGCGGCGGCGCAAGTCTGCAGTTCCTTTATGTTGCAATGAACCTGTTTGATCACAAGGCTGCCTACCTGGAAACAGGCGTTTGGGCAAAGAAATCTCTTGCAGAGGCCAAAGGCCTTGCAAAGAGCAGAGGTTTTGGAGATGACGCGGCTTATGCAATTGCATCTTCTGCAGACAAGACATATTCTTATATTCCAAAGGGTTACACTATCCCTTCAGATTTGGATTATTTCCACATCACTACCAACAATACCATCTACGGAACTGAGATTAAGACAGATATGGACTGCCCTGTTCCGTTGGTAGCAGATATGTCTTCCGATATCATGAGCCGTAAGGTTGATGTCAGCAAGTACGCGGTTATATACGGCGGTGCTCAGAAGAACGTTGGTCCTGCAGGTGTGGCATTTGTAATTATAAGAGATGACATGCTTAACAGAGTAAAAACTTATATTCCTACAATGTTGAATTACAAAACCCACGTTGACGGAGGGAGCATGTTCAATACGCCTCCTGTATTTGCAATCTACGTTATGGTTGAGACACTTAAGTGGCTTAAGAGCATTGGCGGAGTAGAGAAGATGCATGAGATCAACACCAAAAAATCTGAACTTCTTTATGGTGAAATTGACCGCAACAAGATGTTTGTAGGTACGGCTGCCAAAGAGGACCGTTCTATCATGAACCACTGCTTTGTAATGGCTCCTGAGTATAAGGCTCTGGAACAAGAATTTATGGACTTTGCAAAGAGCAGGGGAATGGTTGGAATAAAAGGCCACCGTTCGGTTGGCGGATTCAGAGCGTCTCTTTACAATGCCTGCACAATAGAGGACGTTCAGGCCCTTGTAGACTGCATGCAGGAATTTGAAAAAACGCATGTTAAATAAATTAGTTATAAATAGTTATGATACTCCCGACAGATAGTCAAAATCATCTGTCGGGAATATTGTTTAAGAGAATTTTGAGAATATTATAAAAGAAAATATCATGAAAGTTTTAATAGCTACGGATAAACCTTTTAGTTCAGCTGCAGTTGCCGGAATTAAAAAAATTGTTGAGGAAGCAGGTTACTCATTGGCGGTACTTGAAAAATATGGAACCGAAGATAAATTTATTGAAGCTGTTGCAGATGCGGACGCTTTGATTGTCCGCTCTGATAAAGTTACAAAGGCTGTCATTGATGCGGCAAAAAATCTTAAGATTGTTGTACGCGCCGGTGCAGGCTTTGATAATCTGGACCTTGCAGCTCTTTCTGCAAGAAAGATTATTGCAATGAACACTCCGGGACAAAACTCAAATGCCGTTGCAGAACTTGCAATCGGCATGATGATTTACATCAGCAGAAACCAGTTCACTCCCGGAACAGGAAGCGAACTTAAGGGAAAAGTTCTTGGTATTCAGGCTTACGGACACGTTGGAAAACTTGTTGCAGACCACGCAAAATCTTTTGGAATGACAATCATGGCATTTGACCCGTTTGTACCAAGAGAAGTAATGGAGAAGGACGGAGTTTTGGTTGCCAAAGACCTTGACGATCTTTATTCTCACTCTAATTTTATTTCTCTGCATATTCCTGCTAATGACCAAACTAAGGGCTCTATCGGATATGCTTTGCTATCTAAGATGCCAAAAGGCGGCTGCCTTGTAAACACCGCAAGGAAAGAGGTCATCAATGAACCGGAGATTGATAAAATATTGGAAGAGAGACAAGATTTAAAATATGTAACCGATATTGCTCCGGCAAACATTGCAACTCTTAAAGAAAAATTTGGCAACAGAGTTTTTGCAACACCTAAAAAACAAGGTGCGGAAACTGCAGAGGCAAATATGAATGCCGGTTTGGCTGCTGCTAATCAGATAGTTGAATTCTTCAAAAATGGTTGCACAAAATTTCAAGTTAACAAGTTTTAGATTATGGTAAAAGTTAAACCTTTTGCGGCGGTACGCCCTCCAAAAAATCTTGCAAAAGAAGTTGCATCCCATCCTTATGATGTGCTAAGTTCAGAGGAGGCACAAAAAGAGGCGGGCGAAAAATCTTTGCTTCATATCATTAAACCGGAAATAGATTTCACTCCAATTGCAGGCGAGCATGAACGCAGAACCTACGATAAAGCGGTGGAGAACTTTAAGTTATGGCAGCAGAAAGGGTGGCTGGTTCAGGATAAAAAAGAGCAATACTACGTATATGCCCAGACTATGAACGGCCGCACTCAATACGGAATTGTTTTATGCGCCAATGTAGAGGACTATATGAACGGCACAATAAAAAAACATGAACTGACACGCAAAGAGAAAGAGGATGACAGAATGATTCACGTTAGAATTCAGAATGCCAACCTTGAGCCTGTATTCTTTGCCTATAGAGATAATGATGAAATCAACAAGATTGTTGCTGACACTACCAAGAAACAGCCTGATTACGACTTTATTGCAGCAGACGGTTTTGGTCACAAAATGTGGGTAATAGATGATGATAAAACTATCGCGAGGATAACAGAATTATTCACAACACAAGTTCCTGCATTCTATGTAGCTGACGGTCACCACAGAACAGCAGCAGCTGCAAGAGTTGGGGAGGAGAAGAAAAAACAAAATCCTCATCACTCCGGCAAAGAGGAATATAACTATTTCATGGCAGTAGTATTCCCTGAGAGTCAGCTGCATATCCTTGATTACAACAGAGTTGTAAAGGACTTGAATGGAATGTCAAAAGATGAATTCATTAAGAAGATGAGTGAAGATTTTGATGTTGTAAATAAAGGCAAAGAAATTTATCATCCGTCCGGACTCCACAACTTCTCCATGTATATGGACTTTGAGTGGTATTCAATGACTGCAAAGAAAGGAACATATAATGATTCAGACCCGATAGGTGTTCTGGATGTAACAGTCCTTTCAAATTGCGTCTTTGACAAATTGCTTAATATAAAAGATTTGCGTACTTCTGACAGAATAGATTTTGTTGGAGGAATCCGCGGCCTTGGAGAATTAAAGCGGAGAGTGGACAGCGGAGAGATGGTAGCAGCATTTGCACTATATCCTGTTTCTATGGACCAGTTGATTAAAATTGCAGATACCGGCAATATCATGCCTCCAAAGACAACTTGGTTTGAACCAAAACTTGCCAGCGGCGTAACTATTCATAAACTTGAGGATTTTAAGGGCTAGAATTATAGTCCCTGTATTTTTAAAAGCAGCATCATTCCGGTGCTGCTTTTTTTAAACAGAAAAGCCTTTTTTTTAAAACAGAAAAGCTCTGCAGTCATTGTTGACTGCAGAGCTTTTTGTTTTAAATTGGCGGCTACCCACTTTCCCACTTGGTAT
>DAIRSJ010000022.1:18436-23686 GCA_036804445.1 Candidatus Egerieousia sp. | reverse complement strand
CTTAGGGGCCATTTTGCAACCCCTCTCAGAACGCACAGAAAGGCAAAAATACAACTTGCTGATTAACAGCGTGTGACAAAGTATAAAGTACACGAGAAAACCGCAAGACTCCGTAAGTGGCTGATTATCAGATAAGGAAAATTTAGCCTTTTTATGCCCCTCTGGCGGGGGTGGAAAACCTGCATTCTAAGATCTGTGTGTGGGGTGGGGTGCGTGGTGGCATGGTAACAGGGTGTAGGGTATGAATGCGGCTGAAATATGCGGATTGAGTGTGCGAGGTAAGTGTGCGGATTAAATGTGCGAATCGAGGGTGCGATTAAGTGTGCGGATTGAACGTGCGAATCGAGTGTGCAGATTAAGTGTGCGGATTAAATGTGCGAATCGAGTGTGCAGATTAAGTGTGCAGATTAAGTGTGCGGATTGAACGCGCGAATCGAGTGTGAAGATTGAGTGTGAAGATTGAGTGTGAAGATTGAGTGAAATTGCAGCACGGAAAAAAGGAAATGGGTTAAACATGCACCGCTACTGCTGTGATTAAAAAAATAAAAAAGGCAGGCGAAAAATGCCTGCCTTTTCTTGTCTTGTTAATTTTTACAAAAAATCCTTTCCCCCAGAAAGATCCTTCCACAATAATCCTTTTCCACCAAAAACCCTTCCCAGAAAGATCCTTCCACAATAATCCTTTTCCACCAAAAACCCTTCCCAGAAAGATCCTTCCACAAAAAACATTTTCAAAGATCATTTTCCACAAGGATCATTTTCCCTCAAAAATCATTTTAAAAGATCCTTTCAAAAGATCCTTTCCCAAAATCCCCCAAAAATCCTTCTACAAAAATCCCCTTCTCAAAAAATCCCATTCTCCCAAAGATCATTCCCCAAAAAGATCCTTTAAAAACTAATTACCTGAGGAGCGGCTTCGGTTTTTACTTTCTGCTCTGTTAGTGTCTTGTGGATTTTATCATACATAAATTTGTAATGAGCTTTCCTGATAGGAGTTCCGGTGGCAGAGGCCGCAAGGAATTTCTGCTGAAGTTGAGTCAGCTGGTAGTATATCATTGAGCCTATATCAGAGTTGTCTTTATCCGCAGCCTGACCGGTGGATATGGTTCTGTCTCCTATTCTAAAGGTCATTGCATTTGCACCTGTATACAAGTCAATAAGATGCTTAACGTAGGCCTTTTGCATGATTCTCTGAGCTGAAGCCTCTTTTGTTCCTGCAACATCAGGTGCAAAAATCATTGAATTCATATCCGCAAAATAATCGCTTAAAGAGTAAGCCTTTGCTCCGTTTGAAATTTCATCTTCATAGCAATTAAGAAGAACACGCCTTGAGACAAGATTATCCAGAGTTGAATTGTAGATTTGCTCCAGAACTATATCAGGCCTGCGTATTATCTTATTCATTACATCATTAGGAACCAGCCACATCTGAGGTGAGAATGTATTTCTCTTTAAATATGCCATTGCCTCTTTTTGTTTTGCTTTTTCTACGTGAGTATAGATTGCACCGGGCTGGTCTGAATATTTTTCATCTTCATAAACGCCTCCGATCCATTTGGCTACGTGATTGTTGTATCTTCTGTACTGACCAATAACCTGATCATAAAGTTCCAACAAATTATCATATCCTTCATTAGGAGTGTTAGTCCACTCTATCAAATGATTCATGATAAATTTTAGGTTGCGTGTTCCTACTTCATTGGTTTCCATTTGATTAGCACCAAGATCTTCACTTTGCAATCTTGGGTCATTAGCGCTGCTCTCTGTTCCAAACTGATAAATAGGATTTTTTATTTTCTCCTTAACAACATTGCTAAGATACGGGATTTCACTGTCGGGAGTAGTAAATTGAGGAAGCCTCTTGTAACCCCACTGAATTGCCCACTTGTCATAAGGGCCAATGCAAGGGAACATCAGATTTTGAGGTATGTTGTCACCCGGTTCAGCAACATAATTGAAGCGCGCGTAATCCATTATAGATGAGGCATGTCCGTACTCCTTCAAAAAGTTCACATCCTTCAACTGTGCCAAAGTATAGTGTGCGCTGCCAATGAAATTGTGACGCAATCCAAGTGTATGTCCAACCTCGTGAGAAGAGACAAATCTGATAAGCTCTCCCATAAGATTGGTAGGCAACACCATGTGACGCGCCATTGTATCCGACGGAGCACACTGAATCATGTACCAGTCCCTCAGGAGTTTCATCACATTATGATACCAATTTATATGAGTCTCAATGATTTCACCGGAACGCGGGTCACTTACATGAGGGCCGCTTGCATTCTCAATATCAGACGGTTTGTAGATTATGGCAGAGTGAGTTGCATCCTCCAAAGACCAGGTAGAATCTTGCTCTTTTGTCGGAGCAACTTCTGCGTGAATTGCATTTTTAAATCCCGCCGCTTCAAATGCCGGCTGCCAATCATTCACCCCTGCAATCAGATACGGAACCCACTCTTTTGGAGTAGACGGATCTATATATATCACGATAGGTTTTGCAGGCTCTACCAATTCTCCTTTTGCATACTTTTCAGCATCCTCCGGCTTAGGCTCCAGCCTCCAGCGGGAAATCATATTCACCCTTTTTACACCCTGCGGATTTTTATCAAAATCCGTGTAACCAACTGTAAAATAACCAACTCTAGGATCCTCATATCTTGGCTGCATAGGAACTTTGGGAAGCATTACCATAGAAATATTTAGGACATAAGTAGCAGATCCTTCCTCTTTGCCATACGTTACAAGAGAAGTAAATTCTGTATTGATCGGATATGTTTTAATACTTTCTACATAAGAGCGGTCTTTCATTATGCTGTTAATTTTAAGACCTTTTTTATCTCTTTTGGTAAAATACAGACCGTTGTTATCACTTAGCAGAAAATCGGTTATATCAATCACATTATCTCCGTTCCCCTGTGCTTTAATATCAAAAGAAGCAATGATTGCATTGACGTTTGAGTTCTTTACATTTTGTGCAAGCTCTCCGGTTGAACGCTCCCTCAGCAAAACCTCCTGAATAAAAATCTTGTTGCCCGGGCCTTTTGAAAATCTTATCATTGCATCATTAATCTCATCTCCGGCATAACCGCCAAAAGAGATTCTTCCCCCCTCTGCAGACTTCACAATTCTGGAGACAATCTGAATATCGCGCCCGATGACGGAGTCATTAATATTAATGCACCACTTGTCATCTTTCTGCTCATAAACGGTAGTAAAGCCCTTCATCACTTTAGTGTCCGGGGTAAGAAACTTATCCATAGCCATAGGACCTTTTTTCTTGTCCTTGTCGGCTCCGGCTTTATCACCCTGATCTCCGGGCTTCTGCCCGTTCTGCATTTCCGGATTCTCCTTGCGGTCCTTATTCTTGCGACCCTGCGCCAGTGCGCTGTTGCTGTTGGCACCAATGCTCACACAAAAACTAAACATCGCCGCCGCGCAAACAATTGTAAAAAACTTGTTGGTTGTCATATAATTTGAATTGATTTGATTTTCGGGTTACGGATTCATCATATCCGTATTTCTGAAGTTTAGAATTTCATAAATGGAATTGATAGCCGCATCTGCCGGACCGTCCGGTTCCAGCATCTTGGCCTTGGTGTAGGCGTTGATTGCTTCTCCCCACATTTGCTGCCGGCGATAAAGTCCGCCAAGAAGATACCAGGCATAAGCATTCTTTGGTTCCCTTTCTAACAATGCATTTACTTGATTATAAGCCTCTTCATTGAGCCCTTCACGCATGAGAGCCTCAATCTCAACTGTCGTGATTATTTGTGATATGAGCTTCTTCTTCTGTTCCATAACAACTCAAAAGTACATAATGAATTTAAACTTTCCAACTCTAAAATTTTAAAAAATCCGGCCGCTCTCCCCCGGCACCGTAAAAAAAACTCCGGAGAAAATCCCCGGAGTTTTTTTAAAGATTCATACTCCTACTTAACCATTCCGGAGAAGCCCATAAATGCAAGGGCAAGCATGCCGGCGGTAATCAATGCAATTGGAGTTCCGCGGAAAGCTTTTGGAACGTCGTTTAGTTCCATCTGCTCTCTTATCCCGGAAAACAGAGTGATTGCAACACCAAAGCCGAGTGCAAGCGCCATTGCGTAAACTACCGATTCTGCAAGGTTTAGCATGTGAGGTGCGGCACCAAAAGTAAATTCTTTGGTCACTACAATAATTGCAACTCCAAGTACTGCACAGTTGGTGGTAATCAATGGAAGATATATTCCGAGAGCCTGATAAAGTACCGGGTTGATTTTCTTAAGAATGATCTCTACCATTTGAACCAGCGCAGCAATTACAAGAATGAAGACAATTGTCTGCATAAAAGTAATATCTATTTGCTGTCCAAACCATGTGTTTATAAGGATGTGATATTGAATCAAATATGTAACCATAGTAGAAAGTCCCATTACAAAGCAAAGCGCTGCGGACATTCCTACTGCGGTGGAAATTTTCTTGGATACTCCAAGGAACGGACATATTCCCAAGAACTGAGAAAGTATTACGTTGTTAACGAATACTGCTGAAATTATTATAAATAAATACTGCATAATTTTTTCTTTTTTTTAATCTCGCAAATGTGCGCGAGTTTATATTCATTTACGTAATATCTTAAGCATTAGCCTTTTTACCGTTCTTGAGACTATTGAACAAAACCATCAGATATCCAAGAACAATAAATGCTCCTGCAGGAAGAATGAAGATCAACATTCCGTCTGCGTCAAACAATTTCATGTTCATGAAGGACAAACTTCCAAGGAACTCTCTTATGATTCCGATGCATGTCAGTGACAATGTAAATCCCAGACCGACACCAACGCCGTCGCACAATGAATCAATGACCGTATTTTTGTTTGCGTATGCCTCTGCACGTCCAAGGACAATGCAGTTTACAACAATTAGCGGTACATAAATTCCAAGTGTTTTATAAAGGGCCGGTGTGTATGCTTGCATAAGGAACTGAACTACAGTCACAAATGCGGCTATGACAACTATATAGCAAGGGATTCTTACTTTGTCCGGAATGTGCGGAGCAAGTGCTGAGATTCCCATGTTTGAGCAGGCAAGAACTATCATTGTTGCAAGTCCCATTCCCATCCCGTTAAGGGCGGAGGTAGAGGTTGCAAGTGTAGGGCACATACCAAGAACAAGTACAAATGTTGGGTTGTTCTTTATGATTCCCTGTAATGTCAATTTAAACTTATTCATGATAATCTATTTTTTATTCCCGACAGTTTTTACTCCTTTTGC
>DAIRSJ010000022.1:13045-18336 GCA_036804445.1 Candidatus Egerieousia sp. | reverse complement strand
GGCGGCCTCGGCAGCTGAAGCGGAACTCTCTGAATTTATACTGTTGAATATGTCGGCGGCCTGTTGCATTGCATCGCAAAACGCTCTTGATGAGATTGTTGAAGCTGTAATTGCATCAATATCTCCTCCGTCTTTCTTAACTGCAATTTTAACACTGCCGTTTACAAGATTCATCCCTTTCCATTGTTTAACAAATGGTTGATTAGGATCTGTGATTTTAGCGCCGAGTCCCGGGGTTTCCTGATGGTTAATTACCGCGGTATTATAAACTGCACCGTCCGGAGTAAAACCAACCATCAAACTAAATGCACCTCCAAAACCCTTTGTGGTTGTAACGGGAATTGCATAGCCGACTATCTGACCATCTTTCTTTGCTACATAAATCTTATCCATTTTGGAAGAAACATTCGGATCCGCAATAGACAGTGTATCTTTTGCAACGTCATTGTTGCACTCAGGAACTACCTGTTTGATGGCGTCATTAACCTTTGCAGCATCCGCCATTTCTATTGGCTCTTTTGTGACTGCATAAACTACTGCAACTGCAGCCGATGCTCCAAGACAAATAAGCAGGAGCACAAGCGCCATATTTTTTAAATTAGATTGTGTTGCCATAATTATTTCTTCTGCGCCTCCTTCGCAAATCTCTTTGGTCTTGCGCCTCTGTTAATCAGAGGAACCGTTGCATTCATAATAAGGATTGCAAATGAAACGCCCTCCGGATATGAACCGAATTCCCTTATAAGAACCGTAAGAATTCCTATTCCTACTCCAAAGATTATCATGCCTTTAGGAGTCATCGGGCTGGTAACATAATCAGTTGCCATAAAGAACGAGCCCAAAAGTAAACCTCCGCTCAGCAGATTGAATACCGGATCTGTAAATCTGGAAGGATCCGCCAAATACAAAATCCCGGAGAAGACAAATACGGTTATTAAAATTGACAATGAGATATGAGGTTTGATTACTCTTCTGAAAAGCAGATAAATAAATCCAAGAATCAAAGCCAATGCGCAAGCCTCTCCGGAACTGCCTCCGATTCTTCCCCACAGCATTTGTCCGTAAGAAAGATTAGGATCTTTGTCCAAAAGAACTTGTTTGATAGTTGCTCCGTTATTCAATTGAGCCTGAACCTCAGGCTTTGCAAGTTGCTCTTTTACATAGGCCAGCGGAGTTGCTCCGGATGTTGCATCCATTGCCGTTGAGACTGTCTGTTGATTGCCAAAAAGGTAACCGCTTTCAGGTGCGTGAAACGCCGCTCCCGTCATAAGAACGGGAAATGAAACAAGTAAAACAACACGGGCAACAAGTGCGGGGTTAAAGAAATTTTGACCAAGTCCGCCAAAAGTCATCTTGGCTATTCCGATGGCAACAACGGCACCAATAAGAATCATCCACCAGGGTGAGCAGACCGGCAAGTTAAGAGCCAGCAGAACGCCCGTAACCACAGCTGACAAATCGCAAATAGTCAGCGGCCCTTTGAACAGGAATTTCTGAATCAGATATTCAACTAGTACACAGGCCACTACACTAATAAGGACAAGCTTGATTGCGGACAAACCAAAGAAGTATACAGAGACCAGGACAGCCGGCATCAGTGCAATGATGACGTCCAGCATCAGCCTCTTGGTGTTTTCCCTCCCGTGAACGTGAGGGGCACCGGATACAATCAGTTTATTCATTATTATTATTTTTTTTAATTTTTCTCAAAATTTACTGTCGTGATAAATATTTAATTTCTAATTATTTATAAAGTTACGGACAGTTACTTTTTAGGACGGCTCTTCATGATTTTCATCACTGCCGCCTTGCCTAATCTGACTGAATCCAAAAGCGGAATATAGGCCGGACATGTAAACTGACAGCAGCCGCACTCAATACAGTCATAAATCTTGTGATCTTCCAAGCCATCCATATCTCCCGCGCGATACATCTTATTTAAGATATAAGGCTCAAGTCCCATAGGACAGGCATTGACGCATTTTGCGCAGCGGATGCAACTTCCCTCTTCATGTCTTTTAGTCTGAGCCTCTGTTAGATACAAGATTGATGAAGATCCTTTTAAGGTAGGAGCATCCAGATTTGCAATGGCCTTGCCCATCATCGGACCGCCGTTGATAATCTTTGCAGCATCCTCCGGAATGCCGCCGCAATAATCAATAATCTCTTTGAAAGGAGTTCCGACTCTGTGCAAGAAATTTCTCTGCACTTTGCTGCAATCTCCCGTGACGGTCATAACACCTTGGAACAAAGGCATATTCTTCTGCACCGCATTATACACTGCAATGGTAGTTGCAACATTTTGAACAACCGCTCCGGTATCAACGGGAAGTCCCATAGAAGGAACTCTCTTTTTGATAACAGCATCAATCAGCTGTTTTTCACCGCCTTGCGGATATTTCTTCTTTAGCTCTACAACTTCAATATTAGGATGCTTGCCGCTTGTAAGAGAAGTTAGCTTTTCAATTGCGGCCGGTTTGTTCTCCTCAATTCCTATGTAGCACTTCTTAACATTAAGCGCCTTCATCAAAATCTCACATCCAATCAAAAGCTGCTCAGGCATCTCTATCATCTCACGATAGTTTGACGTCAGATACGGCTCGCACTCGGCTCCGTTAATAATAACGCATGTAGGATGCGCCGTCGGAGGAGGACAAAGTTTAATTGCCGTCGGAAACGTTGCGCCGCCCAGTCCGACAACGCCGCACTCCCTAATCTTATCAACCAGTTGTTTTTGGTCTAGTTTTATTTCACTGATAACTGCATCTGAGCGGTCTATGTTCTCCATCCACTCATCTCCTTCCACATCAATAATTACCGTCATTACCGGATTGCCTGCTATATCTTTTACCGGCTCAATTGAGCGTACCGTTCCGGAAACGGAAGAGTGGACCGGAGCAGAAACAAAACCTTTTGGGTTTGCTATCAGCTGTCCGACTTTAACTTTATCTCCCGGTTTTACAATCGGTTCTGCAGGAGCACCAAGATGCTGCCCCATAGAAATATATGCAACTTTTGGAATTGGAAGCTTCTCAATTGCAGCCTCCGCGGAAATTTTCTTGTCCGCCGGATGAACACCACCTATAAAAAATGTTTTCATAATATATTCTCCTTTGTTATGCAACTGGCTTCTCCGCCGGTTTTGGTGCAGGTTGTGCAACTGTCTGAGCTGCAGGCTGTGCCTGAACTGCAGGTCTTGGCGGGAAGTTACATTCATGGATTGCACCCGTAGGGCACTCAAGAACGCACTTGCGGCACATTCTGCATTTTGTATAATCTATATAAGCTAAATTATTCTCTACTGTGATAGCTCCAAACGGGCAGACCTTCTGACATTTGCCGCAACCTATACAAGCTGCAAGGCAAGCTTTTCTGGCAACAGCTCCCTTATCTTTGTTAACGCAGGAAACATAAACTCTGCGTCCTTTAGGACCCTTGTTTCTAAGCTCGATAATCCCTTTAGGACAAGTTTTTACGCATGCTCCGCATGAGGTGCACTTATCTTCATCAACTTCCGGAAGACCTGTTTTAACATTAATTTTAATTGCATCAAACTTGCAGGCTCTTTCACAGTCTCCAAGCCCGAGACAGCCAAATCTGCAGTCGGTATCTCCGGAATAAAGGGAGGCCTCTGCAGCACAAGTTTTGCGACCGTCAAACACATTGACTTTTTGTCTTTTATCGCAAGAACCGGAGCACCTTACAACTGCCACTTGCGGCTCTTTTTCCGCAACGGTGTAGCCTAGCGCGTCTGCTACTTTTTTCATCGTAGCATTTCCGCCAACCGGGCAGAAAAGATTATCCAAATTACCGGATTTAACGGCGTCCTCTGCAAAAGCTCTGCAACCGGCATGGCCGCAACCTCCGCAATTGGCCCCCGGCATTAAAGCCTCAACGGTGTCAATCCTTGGATCTTCCTCTACCTTAAACTTTTGTGCCACCAAAAATAGCACAACCGCCAGAAGCAACCCCAAGATTGCTAAACAGGCGATGGTAAAAATAATTGTATTAGTCATTTACTGTTAATAAATCAAAAGAACTATTATATAAAATTCAGGTTTGTTTCAAAAATTACAGGCAAAATTTAAATTTTCACTTACCGGTATCTTGTAATTTGCTGATCGTGAAATGGAAGCCTCTCCCCACTTTTCCCCTGAACAAATACAGGATAAAAAAATACAACGCAATGGCTCCCAGCACAATTAGCCCCAAATATAACTCATTTGTTACAAAACGCTGCAAAGATAATAATAATATCAAAAGAATAACTACCGGTAATGCATATACAATCCACACCGCCCTGTTGCCAAGTCTTTGTTCCATATTCACGCTCACAGACTCTCCAACGCGATATTCCTCCGCCTGCGACTGCGCCTGCACTGTTGAGCGACCGGCTCCGGCCGCCGTATTTCCGCGCTTAATTTCAATTACTTTTTCCTGCATCTCGGACGCAGAGCAGAACCCCTTGGCGTGGCATCCCGCACATGCTGATTTGCTTACAATTGTGACTTTTATAACGTCAGGAGTAATCTCCTTGACAATTCCTTCATGAGAAATTATTTCCATTATTTAATTTTGCTGGTTAAAGGATATTTGTTGTTGATTATTTTGGAGACGCGTCCCTGCATTTTGCCCACCAAAATCGGGGATTCAAAGAATACAGGCAATTTGTTTTCATCATCTGTTACCCAGATAGTCATGTCATCCTTTCCGGTGAATACATTGCCGGCCACAACCCTTACGGCAAATTTCATGGTGCGGAATGTCCCGTAGCCGGGAACTTTCTTTACCTCCTTACCCAGATATATAAAATACAAATTGTATATATCCTTATCTATCACAAAATTAATTGGCTGCTTTTGTCCTATTGGGATATTGCCAAAACTTAAAGTGCGGCTGTGATAATAGAGAGAAAGCAAATCAAATGTGTTTGGAGAACCTTGTAAAACAGTATCAAAAGGCTCTCTGTCATATTTTTGCGTAATGCTCTTTGTTGTGTAATTTTTATTGTTGAAGTAGAAGGTATTTTTCATCCTGTACTTCCCCTCCATGGCACTGCGATAGAAGTAACCGGGTCTCAGAGTTAAAGGAGAAAACTTTGTTTCAAATCTTTCACGTACTTTAAAGAAAATATCGTAGAACTTAAAGGTGTAGCCATTAATAACGGCATGATAATCACCGTCTTCATAAGACAGTTGACAAACAGCGCTTCCTACATCCGTAAGTATGCCGCCCCATGTATAATTCAGCGTGTAGGCAACAGTCTCACCGCTCTTAAAAGGCAGCTCTTC
>DAIRSJ010000022.1:10875-12945 GCA_036804445.1 Candidatus Egerieousia sp. | reverse complement strand
CAAATCTCATCTCTCTCTTTACAAACCTCATGTGCACTTCATCCGTCGGGCCGTTACGGTGCTTTGCTATAATAACATCCGTAAGTCCTTCTGGCATATTGGCATCTGTGGTTCCATAATACTCCGGACGATGCAAGAAAATTACAATATCCGCATCCTGCTCAATGGCGCCGGACTCACGCAAATCTGTAAGCTGCGGCTTTTTCTGACCGCCTCTGATTTCCGCCGCACGACTAAGCTGAGCCAGTGCAATTACCGGAATGTCAAGCTCTTTTGCTATTGATTTTAATGAACGGGATATCTCTGAAACCTCTTGCTCTCTAAATCCTTTCAACTCTTTTGAACCTGTCATCAACTGAAGATAATCTATTATAATCATCTTAACATGAGCTGTTTGCACAAGCTTTCTTGCTTTTGCACGCAAATCTGTAATTGAAAGCGAAGGAGTATCATCTATATACAGGGGGGCGTCAACCAGACGGTTAAGCTTATCGCTAAGCTGAACCCAATCTGAATCTGTCATCTTTTTTGCTCCCTTTATTTTGTCTGAAGAAATACCCGTCTCCGCAATCATCAATCTCTGAACAAGTTGCTCCGGAGCCTGCTCTAATGAGAAGAATGCAACAGGTATGCTAAAATCAACCGCCATATTGCGCGCCATTGTAAGAACGAATGCCGTTTTTCCCATTCCGGGACGTCCAGCAATAATGACCAAATCTGAATTTTGCCAGCCGAAGGTCACTCTGTCCAAACCCATATAGCCGCTATGTAAACCGCTCTGACCGTTTGGATTTTGCTGCGCTTCTTCCATTTTATTAATGGTCTCTGCTATGATAGATTTGACAGGCTTGGTATCTCTGGTCATATTCCTCTCCGCAAGTTCAAAAATCTCCTGTTGAGTGCTGTCCAAAAGTTTATCTACCGGCTCAGAATCATCATAGGATTTCTTAAGGGCATCCAATGAAATGCCAATCATCTTGCGTTGTATATACTTATCAACTAAGATTTTAGTATGATAATCAATATGGGCCGCCGCTCCGATTTTCAAACTTAGCTGAGTCAAATAAACGGTACCGCCGACTTCATCCAAATCTTTGTTTGCCTTCAGCTGCTCGGCAACTGTGTATATATCAATTGCTTTGTTTGCCTGACTAAGCTGAACAATTGCATTATAAATCTTCCTGTTCTCCTGTTTATAAAAACATTCCGGAACAAGAGTGCTGACAACATCGGCAACGGCCTCAGGGTCCAGCATCAGAGTTCCAAGCACAGCCTCCTCTATATCAGGAGCTTGAGGCACCTTATTCCCGGTCTCAAGACCGGCCACTTCCATCTCTTTATTGCGTGCCTCCAGAGCTCTCTCTCTGTTCTGAGCCGCCCTCTTGGGACTAAAAACTTTGCCGTTAGAATCTGCCATAGTTATATTTTCAGTTTATTAAGTGCTTTTATAATTGCCGCAACGCCCATATCTATCTCATCATCCGTTATGCAAAGCGGCGGGGCTATTCTGAATGAAGTTGGCTGAAACAAGAACCAGTCTGTCAGCACTCCCTCATCCAATAGCAAATATAATATTTGTTTTGCCAGGTCCGCGCTCCCCAAATCCACGGCTATTAGCAGTCCGGCCGCACGTATCTCTTTTACAAGAGGATGCGACCTCAAAGCCTTTACAATTCTTACGCTCTTTTTATCAACATCTTGTAACCAGGGCTGTGTTAATAACAGTTTCAAAGAGGCTAATGCTGCGGCACAACACACAGGATGACCTCCAAAAGTTGTAATATGACCAAGAGGGGGATTATCCTGCCAAACACTCATGAGTTCATTGCTTGCAACCAGCGCCCCCAGAGGGAGACCGCCCCCCAAAGCCTTTGCAAGCACCAGAATATCAGGAACTACACCGCAATCTCCTCCGGATGCAGCTCCGTATTTTTGGAAAGCGAACATTTTTCCGGTGCGGCCAAACCCGGTCTGAACTTCATCATAAATGAGCAAAGCTCCTTTTAATGTGCATTTTGCACGCAAGGCCTCCAAAAAACCCGGCTGCGGAATTTGCACTCCCCCTTCACC